>DXJM01000194.1 GCA_019057355.1 Promethearchaeota archaeon
AGGCATTAATTCCGCTTCCTCAAGCCGTTTGAAACTTGTATACGGTGGAATACCTCCCGACGCCATAACAGCCACATAAGTCGCGGCAAACGGCATCTCCCTTTCAAGCCGCTGAGACCGTTCACCGGCTTTAGACATAGGCGTGAGCATAAAGGCAATCATTACAAACAATGGAGTGGGCACCAAGAAGATGATGGGGATAAATTGAAAGATGTAAAGATAGTAACTATTGACCCTAGAGGAAGGATAGTTATCCCTAATAATATTAGAAAATCAATTGGGATCACCACTAACTCACAAATAATGCTTATAGCAGATTCAGATACCAAGGAAATTAAATTAACTCCGATAGGATTATCCGATAAGGAAAAACCAATCAAATTTCAAATAACCATGAAAGATGTTCCTGGAGCATTGGCACGAATTGCGAATATCTTTGCTGAAAAAAACATATCGCTAATATTTGGAACGTCTATCACCGTGGAAAGAGATAAATTCGCAATATGGGAAGTAATCGGGCCACTTCCAAGTGATAAAAACATAGAGGACTTAAAAGAAGTGCTTTTGACTGAAGGTGATGCGATTAAAGTGGAAATAATTCCATTAGATTAAAATAAGTTTTATATAAATTTTGGCGTATAAGATGTAAAGCAAATGAAAGGCACGTTTATATTGAATAAAATTTATAAATTCATCGTGTTATTAACATATTAGATTTTAAAAGTTGAATTGAAATTTAAGAGAATTATTAACTAACTGGTAATCTCATGGCAAAAATGAAAAAGAAAGAGAAGAAAAAAAAAGAAAGAAAGGAAGAATTAGAAACAGGTGGAGAAGCAATAAAAGAAAAGGAATTATCACAAGCATTGCCGATTGCATCATTAGATGCGGCATTATCCGCTCATAAGAAAGATGCTGAAGCAATGGATTCTGCTGTAGAAGGTATAAAGGAAACGGAGATAGATTTACAAGGATTATTATCTAATGTTGCATCAGGTGAAGGATTCTATCGCCGAGAAGTAAAGGAAGAAGAAAAAAAAATTAAACCTCAGTTAGTTTATGAAAGTCAAGAGAAACAAATAGTCGAAGATTTTTTATTAGAAGATGTACCATTAATAGAGAGAAAGCTAACAAGAGAAGAAATTAAACAGCGCACTCATCTCGTCGACACTTCATTACCAAAAAAGCAAGAGAACAAAACTTCTCCATCTCAATCCATAAAGATTGGAATTCTTGGAGTTCAGGTACCTTTAGAAACAACTGTTAATAATGAAGATATGGGATCAGAATTATCCTCAGTTGAAAAAGAACCTTCCTTCGTTAAAAAAGAAAGCATATATCCAAAATTGGAGGATTTTTTCAAGGATTTGATAGAGGGATACAATACTAAGTATGAGAGATGGGAAGATTCGATTTCGAGTATTTTATCTATTTTGAGACAGATGAGAAGAATAACAAAGCAAAATACAGAAGACTTGGTTAGCTCTATAAATAATGCCTATGAAAAAGTTCAGAATGGCTTGAATGAATTTGTTATTAAAAGGACTGAAGTAGAAAAAATAGCCGAAGTCAATAGTCATGCACTTTCAAATCAATTTAAAAAAGTACTTGGAATGCTTGAATTACAGGTTAAAGAATATCAATTCAAGAGGTTGGTTGATGAGTACATCCATGCTCTAGAAGGTTTCTAAGTGTAAAGAATCTTTAAATGGTTAAAACTCAAAAAATATTAATTTCACATTTACCATGGCAGCAATAGAGGAATTAAAAAAAGACCCCTTAAGACCCCTGATAGTAGATATTGGAAGTAATACTTTTCGCTTGGGGTTTGCAGGTGATGATAATCCCGTAATAATAGCACCAAGTGTATATGTTGAAACGTCTGATTATCTATTTACATCTGATATTATAGATGGCTTGGAGGATATTTTTATAAGTGAAGAGCGAACAAAAAAATATTTATTCGGACAAGAGGCTCTCGATTACAGATATATTCTGAAAATTCATGAATTCAAAAAAGAAGAAAACTACAATGTTTTCATGAAATTTTTTCAATATTATTATAACAAGCTAGAAATTGACCCAGAATATCGAGAAATGCAACCCATCATTATAATTTCTCCCTTCTTGATGACTGATTTAGAGAAATCTAAATTAAAGCAATTATTTTTTCAATCTTTTAATTTTCCTAAAATAGTCTTTTTATCAGAAAGCCAGGCAATAATGGCACCTCTCCAAAAGATTAGTGGTGTTGTGATCAATATGGGTGAATCAACAACTTATATTGATTCATTTTTACATGGTTTTAATAAGATTACATCTCGAGATATTTTTCCAATAGCAGGGAAAGATTTAACAGCTCATTTACTTACTTTATGCGTCACTCAAAAAGAGAGTGGAAAAAAGAATTACGTAGATTATTTAATTGCTAAAGATATTAAAGAGCAATCATCTTTATGCGTGTTCAATGTGGAAGTAGAACATAAAAGGATAAAGGAAGGTGTTCTAAAATATGATAAAGAATTCATCTTGCCAGATGGAAATAGACTAGTTATCAACTCGGAACGATTCATGTTATCCGAACCATTATTCGATCCAAAGCTTATTCATATGGATTATATTAATTTGCCTGAAGCAATCTCTGAAATAATCAAATCATGGGAGCGAGAAAATTGGGAAGAATTAATTTCAAATATAATCCTTTCGGGAGGAGCGAGCTTGATACCGGGATTAAAGGATCGATTAAAAATTGAATTAAAAAAAGATTTTCCAGATAAAATAAGTGAGAAAACGAACATCATTGCTCTATCAGGAAGAGAACACATGAGTTGGATTGGAGCCTCAATATTATATTTAAAAAATCAACTCCAGAAAGGATGGGTTCCTAATCCCACGCCTCGACCTCCGCCTAAACCCATTAATACAAAACCAGATGGAGAAAAATAAATCAAAACTTGTTGATAATCATGACCGAAATAATAGATGTAAAAAAAGAATTTCTTGAAAATTTCCAATTAAAAATTTTACAAGCTAGAAGGCTTTTGTCAGACTCAAATCATAAATGGGCTGATAAACTTTTCAATGAATTGTATTTTGAAATTCAGAAATCAGAATGGATGGATGTCCAAAAAAAGAACCAATTAATAGTCATAATAATTAATAGTTGGCATTTATATATTAATTCACTAACGAAAAAGGATGAAAATCAATTAAAACTTGATCCTATTAAATTTCTTGATGCTTACAATCGATTTTTTACCTTATTATCAAGACTGGATGATTTTTATCATTTTTCAATGTTTTTTACGAATCTCTTGAAATCTTTCATAACAATGGAAAATTTGTCTAAAGTAGGAATTACCAAATATATAAATTCTTATTGCAACCATGTTTATGCACGCCAAAAATACCTAGATCTAATTGAATTACAAATCTTATTAATGTATTTAAGAAAATCCGTTTTACCAACTGATTTGTTCATATTTAGTATGGAAAATCTCAGTAAAATTGTTTTAAAACTGAAACCTGATAAAAGAGCATTATTTATCAATATCTTTTTGGAAACCACTAGCATTAGGTTTGAATTAATGGAAGGTCAGGAATTTGTCAGGCTCATCAGTAAATTGTTGGTAAATCGCCTTCCTAGCAGTTTAAAAACGGAGTTTGGCAATTTAACAAAAATCTCAATCAACCAAAGGACATTTCCAACAATTTTAATAGATTTGGAGGAATTAATCCAATATTTAAGCGATATCGGAGAACAATCATGGATTATAATGATCGTAAGATACATGTATTCTAAAATAAATGAATATCAATCATTCCCTGAAGCAATAACCCATATCAGAGCATATATTGATTTTCTAATAGATAGGAGCCATTTTGAAGAAGTATTTGATATTTATGATTTTATGGAAGATCTTTTTATTTACAAATCGGATTTGGGATATAGTAATGTCTTAATCGAACTCTGGATTGAAGCTTGTAAAAAATTTTTGTCCATCAAGGAAAAAAAATTTCTGCTTCAATCCCTCAACAAACTAAACACGCATCTTAAAATTCCAAGAACAAATGAACAACTATTTCATTTTTTTTATACGTGTAATTATCTATGGCAATTCAAATCACTTTATTATTCTTTGGAAGCCAAAGATTTCTGGAGAATGGTGTTTTATAGAGCATTTTTCGAAGAAAAAGATTTTTCCCTCTCTACAAGAATAATCCCTTTTTTGGACAAAAACCTCCAACCTCTATTGAACAATCTAAATCAATTATATGACGATGCTCAATCATTCAAGAAAGAAATTTATCATTTTGATCTTGATGAAGATTATATAATTCCTTCAGAAGGAAAAATATCGAAAATTATTATACACGTGAATTCATGGGGTTTAATCTCATTTAAGATGATTGTTCAAGATAATATGGTAGTTGAAGGAAAAATAAAATATGAAATTTGGAATGATACTCAACTAGGAGAAATTTATGAAAATTTATTTTCATTTTCCCAAGACGAGAAACTTGATCTTAATTTAGCGGAATTCGGATGTATTTATTACTTATCCTTGCCTAAGATAATTAGGAGCATTTTATCAAGATTGCACGCACAAAAAGAAAACGAAATAAGTCAGATTCATCTTATTTTAGATTCAATGATCCTCCCATTTGAACTTATTCATGCTAATCAATTACTATTACTTCAATGTGCAATTTCATATAGGATAGGAGAATTGGATATTGGAGGAACGTCCTTCGAACAAAAAACAACAAGACATGATGCTCCATGTGATGTTTTAATCATAAAGGCAACGAATAACCTCTATCCTACAAGCTGGAATGATAAAAAACAAGTAAAAGAGCTAATTTACCCCTTTAATGAAGCCAACGAAGAGCTTGATCATATCATAAATTTTTTTAAAAGTTCAGAACACGTTAATACCTTTAATATATTAACTGAAAGTACATGCAATCGTGAAAATATTTTCTCTAATTTGTCTAAGAACAAGCTTGATATAATACATTTTATAGGAAATATTCATTATTCCACAACGAGCCCAAAAGATAGTTATTTCATCCTTGAAGATAAGAATATCATTAAAATTGAGGAATTTTTAAATGCTATCAAGAAAAATCCGAATAAAATATGCCCTTTTATTTTTATAGAAAGCCAATTATTTGACAATGAAGGTGTAAAAATAAACAATACTGTAAAGATTCTTGGTGAGTTATTCTCTCACTTAGATTATACATATATCAAAGGAATCATTGGAAGAATTTTTCCATTATTTACAAATGAAACGAGGGAAATTATTTCAGACTTCTATCGATCTTTTTTGAATAAACAAAGTCAAGGTATTTCATTGCTCAAGGCAATTTCAAAAGATCGAACCAAGAAGGAGATTCAAATGCACCAAAGGGTATCCCTTACATCATTCATGCTCTTTGGAAGGTCTTGGGATGTATTATAAGGTTTTAAATAGGAGAAATAAACAATTAAATATTATTATTTATATATTCTAAAAAAAGAAAAAAGGAAAGAGAACAATTAATGTCCGACCGCATTATAGAACTAAGATTGGAAAATCGAAGGCTAAAGGAGCAAGTCCAAAAATTCGAAGATAGAATTTTAACCCTTGTAGGAGCAATTAACATTCAATCCTCTGGAGTATTTCAAGATAAGAAAAATGTATTAAATGATATGTTAATTGAACTAATAGGGCAAACAGAAGAAGAACTCCGAATAGTATCCCCAAAAATCGATCAATTTTATTCTACCGAGTTAAAAAAAGTAGCAGCAAAAGAAATTTCAATCTTGTTGATCACTAATGATAGAGGGGGATTAACAGGAGAATATCAGCAATATTATGATGACCTTAAAGCCACATCAGGTATTAAAGTTGTCAATAATCCAAACGTTAGATACATGCTAGTCTTTAATACAAAAAGAGGGATTTATTCAGGGGGTTCTTTGGATCGTAAAGAACTAGAGAGGTCTATATTAATTGCTACAACCGTGGAGTCAAAATCAAAATTAGCAAAAATTTCTGAAATTTTCAGTTTAATGCTTCCTTCCTTCATGAGATAAAAGAGGTTTTTTTTCTAACCTCGTAAATATACAAATTAATTGCCACGGTATTTTTTTTTAAAATATGAATAACGTAATGTGGTGAAAAATTTAAGGTCAATTTGGAATTAAGATGGTTGAATATAAAAAAATAGGTAAAAAAGAGATTTCCACGATATTTGGCTTGAGTTCAGAAATATACAAAAAATCTCTGGAATTTTTCAAAGAAAGTGTTTCTTCTCAAAAAAAAAAAGAATATGATAATGTATTTAAGAACTGGAAAGATATTTATAGAGTCATATTTGGTGGAGTTCTTGATAAGGAATTATTTTTCAAGCAAACATATTTTTCCTTGATTTTAAAATCCTTATTGATCGCTCGTCTGAGTCTAATTCAAAACATGGACTTAGAGGACGCTTATGACGATTATTTATCGAATAATTTGGAAGCATTCTCGATTTTTGAATTTGAGACCTTTTATTGGATAGATTTTTCCAAAAAAATATTCACCCTCATATATGAAAAAATTGAACTTAGAATATTTCAGCAAGAAGATCTATTTATCGACTTTTATCAAGAATTATTTTTCGCTGACACCCGCCACAGAATTGGAGAATTTTACACGCCCTCACATTTAGTAGAAAAGATGGTCAATGACTTTTACGTATTTGGCAGTAAAATATTGGATCCCTCGTGTGGTTCAGGAAATTTTTTAATCAATATCATAGTGAATATTTTCAACAGCAAGCAAAAAACTGAAAGTGAAAAACTAGAAGCGATTAATAATATTTACGGATTTGATGTAAATCCTCTTGCCACACTAACCGCTAAAATAAATACATTATTGCTATTTTTAGAATATTTCGATTTTAGCGAGGATGAAATTCCTAACGTGAATATATATATGATTGATGCATTATTTCCCGAAGATCATGAATCACAAAAGAGGTATGGCCTAACAAAGCTCTATAACTTCTTTGATTTAATAATTGGAAATCCTCCATGGATAACATATAAGGACCTAAACAATAAACAATATCAAGAAAACATCAGATCCTTGGCAGAAAGGCTAGATATCAAACCTGAGAGCCACTATATTACTCATATTGAACTTGCTTCTGTTTTTTTTTATGCAGTAACGAAATTTTTAAAAATTGGTGGAAAAATCTTCTTGATTATTACCAAAAGTGTATTAAATGGAGATCACTGTTATAAGTTCAGATCTTTTTCTTTATTTAATCAGCTTGAAATATGGGATTTTTCCTCCACGAATATCTTTAATGTTCCATGTATCTGTTTAAAGGCGGAATATATTGGAATAAATGAACAGGTTAAGATAACTGATAAATATCCTATAAAGACAAGAATACTTGATGAGAATTTAACAATAACCAAAGAAACCTATTATTCAAGCGTTAGGATTGGAAAAAATGGTGCAAAAACAATAATTCCTCTCCATCATTTGGAACTTCTACAAAAAGTCTCCTCTAGTCCTTATAAAAATAAATTTCACCAAGGAGCAACACTAGTTCCCCGCACGTTAGTATTCTTTAAAGCGGTTAAAGTGGATGATTCATTTTATAATTTATCCTCAGAACCAGAAGTATTAAAAAGAGCAAAAAAGAAGTGGAAATTTGAATTTTATGATAAAGAAATTGAAACTCAATTTAGGTTTAAATCCTACCTGAATAAAGACTTAGTTCCTTTTTGTTTAAAGCAATTTAAAAGCATATTTCTTCCAATCAATAAAGAATTTAACTTAGATCTTGAATTTCTTGAGAAATATCCAAAATCAATGAAAATATATTCTGAATTGAATGAAATTTATCAAGATAATAAAAAAAATACCAGCGACATCAATACACTTTTTTCAAATCTGAATTATTGGAATAAACTAACAAAACAAAACAAAAATGATAATTTTATAGTGATCTTTAATGCTTCTGGTTCTATTCTAAAATCGGCGGTTATTAAAAACTTTAAGAAGAACATTATCATTCCCTCTGAGAATTATTATTTTTCCACGGGCATAAAAGATGAGGCTTTTTATTTATCAGCCATATTAAATGCCCCAATTCTTTCAAATAATATAAGATTTATTAAAAGCTCGAGGCATATTCATAAAAGACCTTTTTCTTTTCCAATACCTCAATTTGATGATTCTAACGAAAAACATCTCATGCTCTCAAAATTGGGTAAAAAATATCATGATATTGTAAGAGATATCGTAAATAACAATCCAAGTATTAATGCAGAAAAGGTTCGAATACTTATCAATAAAAAATTAGAAGAACTCAATGCCTTGGTCGAAAAAGTCGTATTTAGATAAGAAATATAAAAAATAAAATTTGGTAAACTTTTTGTAATAAAAATCACTATACCTAATTGAACAGGAGAATAAATGTGAAATATACAGGTTTTTTTAATTGAAATTTAAAGAATTAGGAATTAAGGATAAATATATAAACGAATTATTGAAAAATAATATCATTACACCAACATCGGTTCAGGCAGCTGCAATACCTCTTATTTTAAAAGGAGACCACTTGATGGTCCAATCAAAAACCGGTACTGGCAAGACATTGGCGTTTGTTCTTCCTATAATTGAAAAATTACTCTTTAAGAAGAATGAAGCCCTCATATTAGTGCCCACCAGGGAACTTGCAAAACAAGTCCAAGAAGTTATAGAGAGCTTGGGAGATGGTATAAAGTCTATTCCAATATATGGTGGCGTTTCGATCAATAATCAGATAAATTATCTCAAGAAAGGAGTAAATATAATCGTAGGAACTCCAGGGAGAATTATTGATCTATATAAAAGAAGAGAATTGAACCTTTCAGATATAAGATTTGTTGTTTTAGATGAGGCGGATCGTTTATGGGATATGGGATTTTCTCCTGATGTCAAATATATTTTGAACCAGATCAAATCAAATTACCAATTCATGCTTTTTTCTGCGACACTCGATCCCGATATAAGAAAATTGGTTGAAAAATACTCAAAAAATCAGTTTAAACTTTTAAATTTAAGCAAGGATGATTTGACAGTAAAAAACACGCTTCAATTTTATTATTTAATTGATAGATTTGATCAAAAATTCACTACTTTTTTAAAAATATTAAAAAGAGAGAGACCAAAATATTCTTTGGTTTTTACTAATACAAAGAAAACGGCGTCATGGTTAGCGAATAAATTGAATTCCAAAAAAGATTCATATAGAGTTGGTCTCATATCAGGAGACATGTCACAGTTCAAGCGTGAACAAATTCTAAAAGATTTTAAAAAGAAAAATATCAACATGCTCATAGCAACTGATGTTGCAGCACGAGGCCTTGATATTGACAATATTACCCATATTTTCAACTATGATGTTCCCAAGTATCCCGAAAATTACGTTCATCGAATAGGAAGAACCTCTCGGATGAATAAAAAGGGGATTGCAATAACATTATGCTTGAAAGATGAATACGAGTATCTTTGCCATATTGAAGGATTTATCGACAAGGAATTGAAAGAAAAAACTCTTGAAAGCCAAGACAAGAGAAGAAATCACTATCCCTTTTTCTAAGTAATACTATTCAGAAATAAAAAATTTATGATAAAAATTGCAGCTATCAACATAGTAGTTCAAGTAAAAAAAAAATCATAATTGTCTGGTTTTTTGATGAAAATACAAGTATTAAGGAAGAATTCTCTAATTTTATAAAAAATGAGGTCGTTAAACTGAAATTCAATTATAACGTTTCATATTGAATTTAATCTTATATTAAAATTTATTTGCTTGTACAAATTAAGACTAAAATTAATTTATTCAATAGGTCCTTAAAATTATTCTGATGATCTTTAGTTGAATGATAGAAATTTTCTAAAAAGTTTAAATAGAAAATAGATAAATATGTTACTTATTCTTGATCCATAAATTTGATGATCAAGCTTGATAAAAAGAATTTGTGGTACAAAATGCAAACTTTAGATTTAACAAAATGTAAGCCTTTAGAAGAATTATCAGAAAAACAATCAATTTTTTTTGAAAAAAGGTCACAGTTAATAATTCCCCTCTTGTACAAGGTTAGTTATTATTTATTTTTACCAATCACCATTATATATCTTACATCTCTCATGGCTTTAAATATGATGCCCCAGAAATATGTTTCCCCCTCAAGTATAACAATAGCAAGCTCAGATTTCATTCAAAAGATTGTTATTTTGGGGATCATCAGCGTCATCATGACATTTTTTATAAATATCTTCAATAGGAAAACAAAAATACATCATGCTATTGCTTTGGGTAATGCTATATTCATATTCTTATATATTTTCCATCTTTTCGATGGATTTAACCCAAGTGGATCTTTAGGAAATTATAAAGTGGAAGGAAGCCAAATATATGCAATAGTTGGTCTTCAAATAATTACCATGTTATTATTAGGTTTTGCTGTTTTTAAGGGAATATATCATGTTGTCAAGATTTTTGAACTAAGGAAGGAAAAAGGATTCTTTAGAAAAGATCTCAAAACCGTTTTTGCCCGGAATACAATAGTAAAGGTTAAAAATAGGCAAGGGAAAAAAAGAAAAGTAAGATTTAGCCTTTTTATGAAAAGTATAAGCTTAATTTTAGTTATATGTCTAGGAATGTATGTAAGCACCTTAATAGGAAGTGGATTCAATGTGAAACTCGAGGTACCTGAAACCTACTCCTTCAGCTGGGGCTCAGAAGATATTGATCATGATGGATTATGCGTGAGCGTAGATTTTGACATGCCCAACATGGGAATGTATTCGGTTTCTGATATTTATGTAACTGCGGAAGTATTCACGGCAAGTTCGAGTAACGAGTCGAGATTACCGAGGGGTGTGAAAGTGGCAGGAGTCGAGAATTTTCACGTGAGGGATTTTAATGCTTTTACACCAACAGATCCTAAAGCAGTTACCGTTGCCATTTATAATGATAATCTGCTAGGGCTTTTTTTATGCGATTCTATTTTGGAAATAAAACTCTACAGTACAAGTAAGTATGGGGGGATAGATATAGATTTAAATGCGGTCATAGAATGGGAGTGGATGAACATTTTAGAATCTATTGATGCATTTGCCATGCTTGGAGATTATGGTATTGAAGTTTATGTTAAAATAATTGAAACGATTGGAATTACAAATCTCTTAAATCATGTTTCTTTAGCATATCTCCTCACGACTCTTGGAGAAGATGGAATAGGTTTAATTATAGGCATAATTGGTTTACCTGCTTTTCTCGTGCTATTTGGTTTAAATACGATATGGGATTTATTAGCAATTATCGATGTATCTAATTTACTCATCCAAAGAGGACTTTTTAGTTCATGATAATCGGATTATTTTCTTTATAATCAATAATTTGATGATAAATAATTAGGGCAATATTCTAATAAGAAAGATCCAATAGAATAATAGATATTAAGCATTTTTTTTGACTCTAATGTTTAAAGCAAAAAATTTTCATAAAAATTTATTCGATCTCTAACCATCCTTGCTCAGCTTGAATCACAATAGCATCAGTGGTGATCATCAATTGACCAGGAGCTTGCTTTTCCCATCCTTATTAGTACATAAAATGATATATTATTTGACTTTAGGCTCTTACATATTTAATGTTATGATATATAGGTGTAATCTTGGTCTTTAGACTAAATGCTCATGTATAACATGTTTGTTATTATGAAACATATTTCAATTAATATTACTCATATTTAAATAAACCAAGTAATTCACATTATATATATAAATTAAC
>DXJM01000195.1 GCA_019057355.1 Promethearchaeota archaeon
ACATAAAAAATAAGGCAGGGTCTTTTTTTAACACTAAAATTTTTTTTTTTTATGCAAAAATTTACTGTTCTATTTATAAATATCTAATGTAATTAAAATAGTGAAAGCTAGTATTATGGAAAAGAGGAGATATAATGATAAGTAAAACTATACTTGAGAAAGAAGATCGAGAAGAATATCAAATAATAAGGGCATTCGATATTACTATTCAATTAATAAAAAATCATTTGCAGGTTCATAAAGAACACATGAATGGGCGGATCATCTCTTTTTTATCATCTGAGCTTTTAACTTTAGAAAATCAAAGAACACTTGAGATAGAAAAAATTAACAGCTTAAAATAATGAAACTTTTGATTTTATCCGCATGAACTTATTGCCAAGCATGTATCGTTATATATAATACTCATTTAAAAAAAATAATCATTGTTACTATCTTTATGGACTATCATTTATATCACAGGATCTTGTTTTTTTTAAATTCCTGGATCTCCATATCCGAATATCCTAAAGATATGAGGAGTTCTTTTGTATGCTGACCTCTTTTTGGCGCAAGGCTTCTAATATCTAAAGGAGTGCGTGAGTATTTGATCGGTGTTGATATATTTTTGATCTTCCCTAACATTGGATGTTCCATCTCAACAACCATGTTTCGGTGCAGGATCTGGGGATCCTTACATGCTTCTGCAAAATTTTTGACAGGCATTGCACAAACATCCCTATTTTTAAAAAGGTCAAATCAATCATCTTGTGTTTTTTTTAAAAATTCATTTTTCAATTCACCAAAAACCCAGTCTCTTTCAATACCTTGAGCCATTTGTTTCAATTTTAGATCTTCACGTTCGAGAACATTACATAATTCATCCCAGAATTTCATTTCAACAATGCCAAGAGAAATATATTTCTCATCATTTGTTTTATACACAGAATAAAAAGGAAAATCGCCTTGTAATATGTTTTCATTTGTATTTCCCTCATTTTTTTCCATTGAAAAATAATGCGCCGCAACCATGGGAATGAATGAAAAGACAGAATCAAGCATGGAGATATCGATATATTGACCTTTTTTTTCAAGATTCTTTTCTCGTTCGATTAATGCTCCAAGTATTCCAATAACCGCATTTAAAGCTCCACCGATGTCTGCAACCTGTAATCCAGGAACAATTGGAGGTTTTTCTTTCTCATTCTTGCTAAATCTCTTTCTTTCTCTATTGAGGTCTAAGATGCCGCATAAAGCAACATAATTAAGGTCATGTCCTGCTATCCCTCCATATGGGCCATCTTGGCCATAACCCGTTAAAGAGCAATAAATAATTGATTTATTTATATCCGAAAGCGTTTTATAATCAATTTTAAGCTTGTGTGTTACTCGAGGTCTAAAGGTCTCCACTACTATATCTGCTGTTTTGATTAATTTATAGAAAATTTCCCTTGCTTTTTCATCTTTTAGGTTTAAAGTAATTGATTTCTTGTTTCTCATCAGTATGGAATTAAAGGCACTTTCGCGAAATCGCCCTTTTTGATAAAAAGGTGGGGGATTTGAATATGCATATTTAGAATCTTCTACACGAATGACCTCCGCACCAAGATCGGATAATACCATGCTACAATAAGGTCCTGGGAGCATGCGGCTTAAATCTATAACTCGGATACCCTGCAGTGGTAATACCATAATAAGTAACAGTAGGAAAATATCAAATTTATGTTTTTAAATATTATTTTAGAATTTCACAATCTGAGGTTGAGATTTTAAAGCTTGAATAACGGTTTCGAATACTTCTTTAAGCTAAATCATTGAATTTTTTACATGATTTCTTTTAGGATTGAGATCAAGCATTTTATTGTCCTATCTAATAACTTTGATGCTTTAATATGAATAAAAAAAGAACTCATAAACGGAATTGAACAAAGACTAGCACTTTAATTTCTTAGTGATGAATTCTAAATTTTTTTCCTTTCTTTGAATCTCATCTTCTAAGATCCATTGAGATTCCAGCACCTACTAAATATATAATCTTCTCGTTTTGGTCAATGATTTTTCTCAATAATTCTCGATCTAAGTCATTTCTCATCAAATTATACCTTTCTTTATTTTCTACTATAGTTCTATAATTTCAGAAATCATCCTATCCGTGTCAATAATGGCAAAGGTTGCTTTATTAGTTAAATAACCACAAGCTTCACCAGGATTGATGACAAGAACACCATTCTCTTTTTTTTCATTGACTATTTTATGTGTATGCCCCGATAAAATAATATCGAAATTACTTGAAACTGCAAGCGCTTCGATAGTTTCCGGTCTTGGAAAATGAGCTACAAATATTTTTTTTCCTCCAATCTCTAATACGTGCTCGAGACCATTTTTTGTAAAATTACATATTTGTCCTAAGACTTCCCTAAGAAAGGTAATTTCACCATCATTGTTTCCAAAAACACCATGGAAGTTTTTTTTTATAGTATCATTCAGTTTATCAAACCATTTTGTCACGAAAGGAGAAACATAATCCCCACAATGAATAAGCGCATCCACCTTTCTCTCGTTCATTATAGATACAGCCCTTAATATGTTATCACGATGGTCGCGAGTATCAGATATAACCGCAATTTTCATTATAAACCTCTCTTTTTTATTCAAGCAAATTTTTTA
>DXJM01000196.1 GCA_019057355.1 Promethearchaeota archaeon
ACTTATATATAATAATTATACATCCACGTAATGAAATGTCATGCCCTTGCGCTATAACTATTGTCCTCATTGTAACAAGCGGATCACGTTCAGGATCGAATTTGATGACGTGGACACGTCTTTATATCCCGCACCCTTCTACTTGGTGCACAAGGATGTCTCCTGTGGCAAGATCTCCACGTTTTATGTAGACAGCCAGCTCCATATTGCAGTCATTGAGCCCGAGAAAAAAGAGCCGAAAATGGGGCGTGCGATCAAGACGGTCGAAACAACGTGATATGGCGCGTGAACTTGCCCAGATACGTATTAAGGGCTTTAACCGTCATGACACATTTATTTTAATGTTCCATCCCCTAAAAACCAGTGAACCCGCGGACCTTTTTTCTTTATATACTCCCGTGTTACTATAGCATTCATGGAAACGTCAAAAACCCCTTCGAAAAATCCTTCCCACCTTGCGTGCTTTCATTGCAGCAAGGCACGGGGAGAGCAAGAATTTCTCGCGGTGCAGACGCTTTTTGAGAGCCAAGAAGATGGAGAGTCCATTTTTTTTAATGATGTTCTGGGGCTTCATTATTGCCTCCCCCAAGATCACGAGATCTTGAACGGCATTGTGAATATTTGCCTTGCATGTTTCATGGATGTGCGAACATTGTACACGTTATCAAAATTTGGAACTTAAAAAGTGTCCAAAATGGGAGGCAACATTTAATTTTTTTTAATTATTCATCATTATAGAGGCGTGAAAATGAGCTCGAGCTTTCCTCAATAGGTATATAGCGCATTTTCATTGTTGAATTCGTTTTATAGCATGTTGATTGTGAAATAATTTCTTTAATTAATGTTAAGAAGTCCAGCTGAACTATAACCGCATCTATATCAAAAATAAATGCTTTAATTTCCATTATTTAGATGATTTATTTTCTAAAAGATACTTTAGTAGAAAATCTTCTAAATGGAATGGGCAATTTGTGCGTTGGGAAACCTTTTGTTTCCGAATGGAGCAAGTCTAATAGGTAATCTAATTTAACATCATTGACTTGTTCTGATGTTATTTTATAATTTTTCTCATTTCGTTTTATTTCTTGTCCAATCAACCTCTTTCGAATAGAAATGAACCCTTTTTCTTGTTCATCTCTTCCCAATACAATGGTGTACGGGATCCAGTCGATTTCCGCCTGCCTTATTTTTTTCCCTATTTTTTCGTCCCTATCATCATAATCTGCTCGATATCCCGCATCATTAATTTTTTTTAGCAATTCCTCTGCCATTTGACCTTGTTGTTTACTCACCGTAACAATGCGCACTTGAATGGGAGATAACCATGTTTTAAATCCTGGAACAACTTCTTCCGATTCCCTATAGGCTGTTTCAATCAAGCCCCATAAAATCCGTTCTAATCCTCCTGAAGGTGAATTATGTAAAATGATCGGGTGTTTAATTTTATCATCACTATCCTTGAATGCAATGTTGTATTTTTCCCTTTTTTTCCCATCTTTATCTTCTAAATATTCTAATGTACTTTCCACATCTACTTGAATCGTGGCTAATGTACCGCTTTTATCTTGATTAGAGAGAACACCTCTTTCAAATTTCAAAACAAAATAATAATATCGGTCTTCCCAGAGTTCGAGTAATGCCGGTTTCTTTTCTTTTCGTACCAATTCTTTTATCCATGATTGGTTTTGTTCATAAAATTCTCGTGTTGTTCTGAAAATGATGTGATCTTTTACTCCTAAATCCTTGGCAATTCGTACATCCAAGTCATATTGTTTCTTGAATTCTTCAATCGAGGATTCCAAGTCCTTGCATAGCGTGTGAAAATCAGGCATGACGAACCCCCTTAACCTTCTCAAACCCGTTAATTCTCCCTCTTGCTCTCTCCTAAAATCGTATTGTTCCCATTCATAGAGGCGAAAGGGAAAATAATGCGGTTTTAAATTCATTCCGCTTAACATGTCAAATTGCAAAAAGTCGCCGGCAAATCGTAATAAGAATCTATCATTACCCGATTCTACCCAATATGTTCTTGCAGGAAACCTGGCTGTTTGGGCTGTTAATTTTTTACTTTTTACAGTGTACATTATAGGTGTATCTACTAGGATGGCTCCAAAATCGATAATAACATCTTCAATGTAGCGCTTGATGAGATTTTTCATGATTACTCCTTTGGTATACCAGCGAAGGTTACCTTTATCGCTATTCTCATCAAAATCAGCAATTTCTTGTTCTTTCATGTATTTAATATGGGCTGGTTCTTCATCAAGATCGACCCTGCGCGAGCCTAATTCCGATTTTAAAAAGATGTTAAAATTCTTGAACTTCTTTAGTTCAGGAATGGCTTTAAATTCCTTTTTATCGTCTATTTTTAAATCGATTTCTTTATCATTCGGAAGGATGACTTTGAAAATGGCATTGGTGACGTGTTCTTCAGGCTGGATGTAAAGTTTTATGTCGCGATGCATTTCTGCGATTTCATGACCAAGACAGTTTATTTTAAATGACTTATACCATCCAAATGGTGAGAATTTTGATTCGATACCTTTCTCATTCAGAATTTCCGCAATTTTAGGACATACATCCATGGCATTATCATCACTACTCAAAAATTTACTCAAGTGAGCCCAAGGATAAACTAAAACCTTATCCACCTTATATTTGTTTTTGTCTTCTATTAATTCTATTAATTTTCTTTTTTTACCTTTCAACGTACCTTTTTCAATTTTATTGTTATGCTCTCTTATTTCTTCATTTTTTTGCCTTATTTTCTCTGGAAAAGTCGTAATTTGGATGATGGCTTCTTCGATGGTCGCTGCAGCTTGTTTTGCAATAATATCAACATCATACGTGTCTTGATCCTCAACAGTAACAAATGCCACAAGGATTAGACCTTTCATGTTGATTATATCTTCAACAAATTCTTGGGGTTTACTGGTTGCTTCCTTATTTTTAATTACTTCTACATTTTCTGAATGAATGAGTAATATTTTCAATTATTACACCTTAATATTTTATCGAATTTATAGCTAAAATTTTCTTTTAATTAACTTTTTAATAATTGAACATAAAGAAGAGTCGTAAAAATATTTTTTCAGAATTGTCGGTAAAAATTAAAAACCCTCAATCTAACTAGTAATTAATAGTATCTAAAGAAAGTGTACTTGAATGAATGCATGGTATAATGAACCCCTAGTAGCGATAATCATTTCGATAGTATTAATCTTGATTTTTTTAGGCTATAATTACACTAATTGGCAAAAGAGAAAGAAGAAACAGCTCACCTCTGAATCAAATTTAAAACAGTTTTATTTAGATATTACAATTTTAGGTATTACCTTTTCATTACTTGTGGTACCTCTTTTCTTCTTACTATTATAGGATTCTTCTGGTCATTTTAAGTTTCTGATTTAATTTTCAAGACAAATACAGATTTTTCAAAAAAAATACATTTATCAGAAATATTTCACAATGAACTTTAACAATGAACCTTAAAAATATATTTTCTCAAATAACTGATAGGCTTGATGAAATTGATCAAGACAGAGAAATAATTTTAAAATTAGCACGACAAATTATTAGAGATTGTAGCATTGCTATTAAATCGATTCATAGACAAGAATTCAATGCATATGAAGAAAAAATTCGTGAAATTAAAGATGGTCATGTGCAACTTTTAAAGATAGTTGAAAAAAGACCTGAATTTTTTGGAGGATATAAAAAGACTCCAGAGCAAGAGTACATTGAAGCACTCTGCTTACATGCAATAATTAATGAACAAGAGCTTCCTGAACCAGGAACAAGTAATGTATCCGAAATTAATTATCTATTAGGATTGGCTGATGTCGTAGGGGAATTGCGCAGGTATATTTTGGATAAAATTCGATCAGGGAATTTACAGAACCTTGAAAAGATTCTTGAAAAAATGGAAGATATTTATACTCATTTATTTTCCTTGGATTATCCTAAAGGTATAACTCAGGAATTAAGACATAAAACTGATGTAGCAAGAGGGTTGATCGAAAAAACCAGGGCTGAAATATCATTAGTAATCCAAATGAATCAATTAAAAAAATGGTTAAAAACTGATAAGGTTGAGTAATTAGATTAGAGATGAGTGAATGTGCCATTTGATACTGAAAAAATAAAAAGAGAATCAAAAAGAGATTATGAAAAGGCTTGGAAAGACACGAGGGATCTACTTTTATTAGATGGAAATTATTTTGAACTTCACCATAAAGGACATTCGCATCCCATACATGATTTTATTAGTGAAGCAAGAAAAAAGATGATAACATTAGGTTTTGAGGAATTAGAATTACCAATGTTTGTGGAGGAAGACCATATTTACAAGCAGTATGGTCCTGAAGCCGCCTTGATTCTTGATCGCTTGTTTTACTTGGCAGGACTTCCTCGTCCTGATATTGGGATCTCAAATGAAAAAATAACAGCTATAAAAGAAATTATACCTGATTTTCAACAAATCGATATATTAAAAAAAATTTTTAGAGATTACAAGAAAGGGGAGATAGAATCTGATGATCTAATAGAAACCTTTATTGAGGAATTAGCTATCGAAGAAAGTGATGCATCACTCATTATAGATAAAATATTTCCCGAATTAAAAGCCTTGAAACCAATACCTACAAGAACTACTCTGAGAAGTCATACCACGGCACTATGGTTTATCGTTTTGGGTGAACTTATTAAAAAAAAAAAGCTCCCTCTTCAATATTTTTCGATCTGTAAAAAATTCAGACGCGAGCAAAAAATTGATGCAACTCACTTGTACGATTCAAACACCCTATCATTAGTGATTTTAGCTGAAAAAATATCACTTCAAGATTGTCGTAAAGTAGCATCTGAGATATGTAATCAAATTGGATTTGAAACTAATAGGACTGAAATTAAAAAAGCCACATCAAAATATTATGCTCCTCAAACCGAGTTTGAAATTTTTGTTGAACATCCAAAAACAAAGGAATGGATTGAAATAGGTGATGGGGGATTTTATAGTCCGGTAAGCCTATCACAATATAATATACCTTATCCCGTTTTTAATATAGGATTCGGTGTAGAGAGAATTTGCATGATAAAAACTGAAATAGAAGACATAAGAAAACTGGTCTATCCATATTTTTATGAAGATATTTCATTTTCAGATGAAGAAATAGGTGCTTCTATCAGGTACAAGAATATCCCCTTAACAGAAAAAGGAATTGAAATTAAAAAAGCAATTATAGAATCTGCGATAAACAATAAAGATAAAATGTCCCCCATTGAAATAAAAGCATGGGAGGGTATGATAAAAGAAAAAAAAATTGAAGTTTATATTTGGGAAAGAGATGCTAATGTAAAATTACTTGGTCCTGCGAGTCTAAATAAGATATGGGTGAAGGATGGTGAAATATTAGGATTATCCCCCGATAAAATATTAGAAGGTGGATTTAACACGGGAAAGACCTATTTAGAAGGGATTGCATCTGAAATGGCATATAATATTGAAATCATGCTTGATCAAGAAAAAAAAGACCATGAACATCGGATAAAAATGTGTTATAGGGCCTCAGAAGTAAATTTAGAGCTAGATGATATCGTCTTAGAATTCATTCATTCAAGGCAAAAAAAAATAGATATCAGGGGTCCTGTATTCATTGGCCTTTCTTTTAAAGTATCTAATTAGGATTAAAACTTAAAATGAGTGGATAAAAATAAAAAAAAAAATTCTTGTTGCAGGGACTTTTGATATTCTACATCCAGGACATATTTATTTAATAAATGAAGCGGCAAAAATGGGAGATGTCTATGTTATTGTCGCTACTGATGAAAATAGGAAAAAATATTCCGGTGAAGAGCCAATTGTTCCAGAACTGCAGAGATTAGAAGTTATAAAAAATTTAAAAAACGTTAAAGATGCAAAATTAGGACGTCATGATAACGATACCCTAAAAACAGTTGAAGAGATCAATCCCGATATCATCTTACTCGGACCAGACCAAAAATTCAGTATCGAAAAACTTTCTAATGCTCTAAAAATGAAGGGATTAGAAAATATTGAAGTAAAAAGATTAGAAAATTTTTATGATAAATATATATTGCATAGTTCAAGGTTGATTAAAAAGAGAATAATTGACCTCGAAAAAAACAAGTCCTAAAAGGTGAAAATATGGATGAAAAGTTAAATATACTCCCAGAGAATTATGCAGATTGGTTTGCGCTTTATCAATTATGCCAACAATTAGGAAAAAGGAAGGACATTCGCATCAATTCTACAGAACTAGGAGAATTATTGGGTGTAAGTCAGCAAACAGCAGCTCGAAGAATTCAAGCTTTAGAAGAATTGAATTGGATCGAGAGGTCAATTGAAGCCAAGACACAAGTTATTAACATTTCGGAATTAGGAACCACCGTAATGCTCAAAATGTATCGAAGCTTGAAATTGATCCTTGAAAAAATTTTAATTGCTGGTGAAGTGAAAGAAGGAATGGGTGAAGGTGCGTACTATGTATCTATAAAGGGATATTATGAACAATTCAAGGAAAGATTAGGATTTTTACCTTATAAAGGCACTTTAAACCTAGATTTAGATACTCTCAACAATAACCTTCTAAGAGAGAAAATTGCAGAAAAAAATCCTGTAAATATTTCAGGTTTTAAAGATGAGAATAGAAATTATGGGGATGTCAAATGTTACACGTGCCACATATTTCCCTTAAAAAATAAGGAAAAAAGAATTAAAGCAGCTATTTTAGATATTCAAAGAACACATCATGATGAAAATATAGTAGAAATCTTGGCTGAACCTTACTTGAGAGATTATTTTGAATTGAAAGATGGTGATAGATTAATTATAGAACTATAATTGATATCAATATCAAAAAATTCAAACGAGAATAACCTTCTTGATCTATTTATTTGACTAATCGAGCTAAAATTTAAAATTGTATATGATATCGATGATATAATAACCTAATGCTTGATAAAGAAATATTAAAGTACCATGCATATATTTAAAACGTTATATTGAATAATTTATTAGTAACTATCTTTTTCACACATATTTTTTTGTCTTTTAAACATGGAAAACATTGATATTGAAGAAAGAACTTTCGATTATCACCAATAATTTTTAGAAATTCAACTAAATTCAACCAAGATCGTATTATGAGGGGTATGTAAAGTTGTCAAAAAGACTCATCGTAGCTTCTATTATAAGTGTTATTCTAGGCTCTTCTTCAATATTATGTGCTCCAATCATAAATAATTGGATTGATGACATGATTGAGGATAATGTTGATGAGATACTTTTAATTGCTAAAGAAAGAGCAATCCCAGTAATAGATGAAATTATTGACATGATTAATTTTGTAGAAACGATCGGATTATTATATGATCCATCTCCTTTTGCAGACCATTTAAAGGGTACAAGATCCATTCTGGAAATTTTATATTATCTAATGGAAAATGTCATAGATCGAGAAACATTACTCTCCTGGTTCTTTGATGTCCAACAAACTGGCAAATGGTACTTTCCTTCTTTTTCTTCAGGTGTATCGTCATATAGCCGTTTACTCCTTAATCCCTATGATATTTTAGGTATTTCCGAATGGGCGGGAGAAGATCTAAATTTTAGTGATGCAAAATACAATTTAATCAAAGGAACTGATAAGTTACCCGGAATTTGTAGTATTTTGTACGAAGAAATGAGTGCATATAGTCCCGAGGGAGGGTGGGCGTTGTTAAAATTGTATGATGATGCGAAAGGAAACCCTCAAAAAGAAAAGATCCTTGCTGATGGATACGGTACTACGTGGTACAAGCTTGAAAAAATTGTAGATTATTACAGAGATTATTATATCCTTGAAGTTGTCCCTCAAAATCTGAACAATTCTTTGATCGACCTTTTCTTTCCCGTATCAGGCATGAATAAAACAGAAATGGCAAACTATTTTTTCCAAATGCAATGGGCAAATTGTCTTATCATACCTGGAGGTATTGATCTTAGTAAATATGAAATATTACCTGGGGCTCCCTCAGGGGTGTTAGGATTAGAAGCAGGCTATCCTGAAAAATTAGACATGAACATTTCTAAAATTTATGAACTTTGGGACGTGTTAAATCCACATTCTATAGTAAATAATAATGGAAATCGAATGTGGGGGAGTGCTGTTACTAATTTTGAAATAAAGTCATCTTTACGCGCGGAATTGAATTTGACTTCTCATGACATGGATTCCATTATTCGATGGCGAGTGAGATTGATAAACGAGATCATTCCCGTATTGGGAGGGGTTTATTTTGGGTTAGGTGTTGACTTGACGACCTTTAAAGCAGGTTTACAAATCGTCTTAATTATCATTGGGATTTCACTTGATATTTTAGGATTTAGGGGAATATATAAAAATATTAAACATAAAAGAAGAATAAGTAAAAATCTAAAGGGTAAGCTTGTGAATAAAACTATAAAGAAAATGGCTAACAGCTACCACTAGTTGAAGAATTTTTGAACAAACTTGGACAGCACGAAAAAATTCGTAGTTTTTCATGTTAAATTGCACGGTATCTACATGAATGCATTGTTTTTATCAATTGGGCACGTAGCAAGCATGCTGGGAGTGTTCACCAAGACATTACGGCGATGGGATAAAAAAGGCTTGTTAAATGCAGATGTTAGAACGCCTGAAACTCATCGAGGCATTAAAAGGGAAGAATCCTCAACATCAGTAGAAAAAAGAGTCAAAAAAACATCGCCAACAATGCGCCACCTATTCAAGAGTTTCCAGCAACAGATTTGAAACAACAAGGGCACCTTCCTTCTTATATCGATACGATTCCCGTAACTCCTTTTACAAGTCAAGCCTGTGGGGAATGTTTTCAAGCCACGGGTAAGCAAGCTCGCTCCTGCAAGAAGGGGATCCCTTATCACGAGTTCACGTGCAAGACCTGTGGACGAGACACGCAAAAGAATCCCTTAGTCTATCGACACTCCAATTCTGCTCAGATGAACGCCCTGATGGTTCAGCAACACGTGCATTCAGGAGGACAACCATCTCGTGATTCACGGTAATCGCCTGTTTCCTCTAACGACGGGGTAGAATAAATGAGGACCTCGTGTCCAAGTTTGTTCACATTTATAATTAGAGTTCTGAAGGGTACGTTAATTAAACAAGGATTAGGGAATGGGAATTAGAACGTTATCATTGTTTTTTTTTGAGTTAAATTACTCAAAAAATTTTTATACACCATATCTATCCGACATTCATTCAAAGGAATCACATAAACCTTAGTAAAATTAGGGACATATCTTTTTTATGGTTGTTCCTTTTCTTTTATATACTTTTTAAACTTCACAAATCTATACATGGAAGTGAGAATTACGAGCCACATGAAGATAAAGAGGAAAAATTTAAAATAATCAAAAAAAGAAGATATTAAGCTAATAATGACTAAATAAAATAATCTCTCTGATCGTGCCATTAATCCAATATTAAAATCTCCTGAATAAAAGTTTTCAGCTCTAGATCTCGTATAACTAATCATGATTGACGCTAAAAAAGAGATAAAAATAACCAATTTCATGTCAATTATCCAATAAGAGTCATTCCAAAAAAAAAGAAGCAATGCCATGAAAATATTAAACTCTGAAATTCTGTCCATTGTCGAATCAAGAAAACCTCCTTTTTTCGTGGATTGATTGGTCATTCTGGCTATAGCTCCATCAACTCCATCTAAAATTCCTGTAGTAAATACTAAAATAGCGAATAATAAATAATTTGAAAGGAATGCTAACGAGATAAAACTCAAGATGGAAAAAAAAAACATCATCATTGTTGCCATGTTGGGTGTCATTCCTAACCTGCTAAAACCTTTAGCAATTATCCTTACAAGAGGTCTAAAAATATAGCGAACACGTAATTTTGAGGGCATGATATATTTTTTATTCCGTGAGAATTTCTATTTCTTTTTTCTTTCAAGAGAAACATTTAAGAGATCCATGATAATGACCAAAAAACCACAAATAATGCTTAGAACCAGAAAGACATTTATATTGAGCATGAAAAATAAGCCTGCGTCGTCTTGAAGGATAACTTGATTATCACTTATTTCATAAATCAATAAAACATCCCAAATTCTTATCATGAAAAACGATGTAAAAACGAGACAACACCCTATTATTAAAATTATCAATAAAAAATTTTTCCTCGATATTCCCATATATGCTGCAGAAAATATGAATAAAACAAAAGAGATCAATAACATTAGAGATGTTATTTGAAGGATGGAAATAAAGATGTTTTGGTCAATGTATAAATTTGGATATATTGTTCGAAATTGGAAGAATAAACCACTTAATAATGCAATGGCGATAATTATGAATATGCAGCCTGCTAACCTGATGGCATAAAAAATATTTGAGATCATTTGAAATTTATTTTTTTTCTCGGATTTTACTTTCGCCAGGGCGTGTATTTGGAGCATTTCTATTTTCTCCACTACTTCTTCAGGTGCTTCTTCATTGATTCTTTTGAACAAATATGAGGTGTATTTTTTTCTTAATTGCCCTAAGATTTGTCTTGCATTGTATCTATCTCTTGCAGTACTGTGGGAACCTTCCCAAAACCAAAAAATTTCCGAATTCATATCAATTATTACCGCAATATCACTTTCAGTCAACTCATCTGCTTTTACCCATTGTCCTTTCATCATTCTGTAAGGAAATAAACTTGTTGAAGACATGTAATTTGTATAATTATTTGAATTGATTATTATAATAATA
>DXJM01000197.1 GCA_019057355.1 Promethearchaeota archaeon
ATATTTTATAATATGATATTGAAAACCTTGAATTGAGCATTTATGAGTTTGCCTTGATAGAAAAAATGAATAAGATTTTTATAGAAGTTAAGCAATATATTTACTTGGATTATACATCAAAATTGAAGGAACTAAAAAAAAATTTTCAGTCTAAAAAAACCTAATTTTTATAACCCCGTGAAAGAGTGATGTGCATATTTTTTGCACGTTCGGTATGTCGACGCAGCTCCGCGAAAAAGACTGAGAAATCAAACCCCGTGAAGATTTTTCGCTAAAACGAGCGAAATCTAAAAAACTATATTATATCCTTCCTTCAATTGTATAATCCATCTCAACCTCCAGAAAAATATTAAGAAAACCCGAAATATTTATCTTATCAATTTCTTAAACTCATCTATTTTTTTAATATTTTTCAAATCGGGATCATCTTTAGCTATCATTTTAAGGTCAGGATCAAGTTCTATAGCTTTTTTCAAAGATTTAATAGCTAAATCTTTTTTATCTACAAGAGACTCATAACTTGCTTTGTTGTACCACCCGATCGCTAATTTAGGATCAATTTCAAGAACCTGTTCAAAACATTGAATTGCTTGGCTATACTCCTTTAGTTTTAGATAAGCTAATCCCATATTATTCCATGCCTTGATGTATATAGGATCAATCTTAAGTGCTTGTATGTAATATTCTATAGCTTTTTTATAATCTTGAATTTCATTATATGAAAGAGCGATCCTGCAATGGATATCTAAATCTTTTGGATTCAATTCAAGTACTTTTTCATAACATTCCCTTGCTTTTTCATGTTTATTCATAGACATCAAACTTGTTCCTAGATTGATCCATATCATCGTATTGGTTTTATCAATACCAAGAGCAACATCGTAACATTTTACAGCCGCTTCATAATCCTTTTCACCACTATAGATCTTTCCCATTTTAATCCATGCAGAAACATTTTTTGGTTCAAGTTCCACGACTATTTTATAACAAGCAATTGCTTCCTCTGATTTGTTGATTTTTTCAAAAACAAAACCCTTATTGTACCACGCAGAAACTTTATTTGGATCATTTTCTATTACAATTTCGTAGCATGAGAGTGCTTCTTGGTATTCTCCTAGGTTTTGATGAGCAAGTCCCTTATTAAACCATGTATCAATATCATTATTATTGATTCTATGAACCTTTTCATAACATTGGATTGCAGTAGTAAGTTCGCCCATTTCTTGATGAACGAGCCCTTTATTAAACCAAGCATCTATATCCTCAGGATCGATCTCAATTACCTCTTTATAACATTTGAATGCAAGTTGATATTGTTTCAATTTTTGATGAGCAAGCCCTTTGTTATACCACGCAGTTATTTTTTTTGGATTTCTTGTGAGAAATTTTTCATAACATTGAATTGCTTCTTCTAGTCTTTCCTGTTTTTGAAAAATTATTCCTATTTTAAACAAAACCACGTTATTATGGGGGTCAATTCGAAGAGCTTGATTATAATTTTTTAGAGCATCTTCATATTTATTGAGATCGTGATATACTAATCCTATATTATAATATGTATCACTATTGTTAGGATTCAATTTAAGAGCCTTCTCAAAATAAGAAAGAGCTTGATGGTAATCTTTCAAATCTTTATAGACCGTGCCAATATTAGTCCACACGGAACTGTTTGCATGATCTATTTTAAGAAGTTTATGAAAACACTTAAGGGCCGTGTCAAATTGACCTATTTTTTGATAAGCTAATCCCATACTAGTCCATGCTTCGATTTCACGGGGATTTATTTTTATAACTTTTTTATAGCATTTGCGAGCTTCCTTTATTTCTCCTAATTCTTGAAGAGCTGCTCCCTTATAAAACAAGGCAGCAGATTTCTTGGGATCAATTTCGAGCGCTCTTTCATAACATCTAATTGCCTTACCATATTCTTGAAGAGCATGGTATGCTCTAGCCTTATTATACCATAAAGCTGCTTTCTCAGGGTCCATACTTGTTGCTTTTTCATAGCAATCGATAGCTTTTTTGAATTCATTTAATTTTTGATGAGCAAGTCCTTTATTATACCAGGCAGACGGAATTTTATCTTCAATCTCTAATAGTGTTTCATAACTTTTTATGGCATTCTCAAGATCATTTATATCAAGATATGTTTGACTCATGTTATACCATGCACGTTCAAAATGTGGATCGATTTCAAGTGCTTTCTTGTAGAATGTAATAGCTCTTTCGTAATTTCTCATTTCATTATATGCGTTTCCTATTATGTTCCAAGCAATTACATTTTTTGGGTCAATTTCAAGAACTTTTTTATAACAGTCAATAGCTTTTTCGTATTCCTTATTGTTTATATAATGATTTCCCTTTTCACGCCATTCTTGTTCCGTTTTTGTATTCATAATTCTTGCTCATAAAATAGGGTAAGTCAATGTTGAATGCAAAATATTTAATCCTAATTCAATATAGATTGTTATTCTAAATAAATCTAAAAACTTTTTTTTATAATCAAATCGATCAATAATATTTAAAATTACAGAAAACCTTTTTTGGAAAGTTGTATTATTATTTCAATAGAATCAGCCCGGTAGTGTAGTGGCCAAGCATTTGGGACTCTGAATCCTGAGACCATACTTTTTTTCCACGTGTGGCAGGAAACCGCGGTTCGAATATCTACAATTACTCTTGTTAATCGGATATCCGCGCCGGGCTACTTTATTATCTCATTATAAAAAATTGAGATCTAGCTTCATACTAAAATTCATTTTATTATTCCAATTGTGAAAGGTGGAGGTATGGAAATGAAGCTCTGATTAATGCATCAATTTTAGGTCTGATTTCGTTGAGATCAATTAGACTATTTATTTCATCAATAAATTGAGGTGTTAAGGTGCGAGTAAACCTGATAATGGAATCTTTAAAAAGAGCAGTCTGACCCTTGGAAATGACAACAAGCACTCCTTTTTTTCCGGGGAGTTGAGTAACGAGAATGATGAATTTGTCCGCATCAATATAACGAATGTTTGATCCTGCTCCGAGCACTTCTTTAAACATGTTTGATATTGCAGTAAAAACTCATGCCATTAATTGGTCTAAATCTCCATCCATTTCATTTGATTTTTCTATCTTCTCGATATTTCTAATGTAGCAAGAAATCCCGCTTTCATTAAAAATTATGAACTTGAATATGGGAAACGGTAATAGGTAAAGGTAATCCGGATGCATTATGAAATTATATACCACCAGTAATAACCCTATCAAAGCAAAAATTAAACCAAGTGAAGATAAACTATCATAATATTCATATAGAAATATGTCCCTTATCAAGAATGTAAATCCATATAATATTAAAAACCCCAATCCAATTAATTCAACAATAGTTGCTTTTATTTTTATAATTTTAAGTACTTTTTTGATAATTAAAAAAGCTCGTATAAAGACGATACTCAATATCAACGACTGGAAAAGAGTTGAAAGGTGAAACAAGGTTTTTATAAAAATGTCATCATTGTAAGTTCTTATTTCTGAATAAAGGATATCAAGAGGGAAACCATTTAATTGGAGATATATCAATATGACTATCTTGAACGATATTGATAATATAAGAAATATTAACAAGCAGATAAAAATACTCAATCTAGGATGAGGACGTGAAATCCCTTCATAATGAGAAAATAACAGGATTATACCGAATGGTAATAAAAATGAAACGCTTATCATTAAAATAAGGTTTGGAAAGTTCAATCCCACAGCGGTATTAGCTAAAGCAATGGAGACTAAACTGGATATGAGATACTTTATATTAGTCCGATATTTACGACTTTTTTTAAAAATAATGCATGTGAGGATTAATAGCACCCCTGAAATTGATAATATTAAAATATTTGAGACCATAATAGTTCAATAATCTTCAATGTCATATATAAATGTTTTGTTAAAATGAGGATATTACCCTTCTTTTAATTCATTTCTCCACATTCTTTATACACATTCTTTCTATTCTAAAAAATAGAATTATTTAGTCTATCCAGTGCGCTTAATTATGTGGTACCCAAATTGTGTTTTTACAGGTTGAGAAACTTCTCCTATTTTTAATTGGGCACAAGCATTCCAAAATTCTGATACCATTTTACCTTTTGGAAATTCTCCCAGGTTTCCTCCTTTATTTTTACTCGAACATTCTGAATGTTGTCGAGCTAGTTCTTGAAAATTATTGCCTGATTGTATATCTTCATAAATCTCTTGAGCCTTGCTTAATTTATTTACCAAGATATGACTTGCTTTTATCTTTCCTCCCATAATTGGCGCTCCACCAGACTTATCCTTACCAGATCCTTGAGAAGTTTGTTTTTTTGTTTCCTTTCCATATTTAGGTTTTCCCATTATATTTTCCTCTAAAATAATAAGATAATACAAAAATAATAATTTAGTTAAATGTATTTGGTATCATGAATGAATTTTTAATTCAAAATAAGATATCTAAAATTCTTTACTTCCTTTATCGAATTGATTTCTACGACTATTTTTTGAAAATCATCCAATAATCCATCAAATATAAACGATATTATATATCCATCCTTATGGAAATATTGATTTTTACTAGCAATCTGGTCTGAATATTCATTTTCAATTCGATTGAGTTTTTTTAAAATATTCACATCTTTAGGCACGACAACAACCATATTTCCAATAACACTCTTAGTAATAGGAAATTCCATTGTAGAAGCATCTGATCCCAGAGCAGATGCATCAATCGTAGACATTAGTCTAACCAAGGCATCTCTTATTAATTTAGACTTATTTTCGTATTGATTTTTTGATACGAGTTTATTTATAAATGTTTTAAGACTTTCGTTGATAGAAATGCTTATTATTGGCACTTTTTCCACCTAATTTTCATGACTCTTTATTAATATATTGTGTGTAACCCACCTATAAATAGTTAATGATTACTTTAAATCTTAAGAGAACGAGCTAAAACGTTTTTAAAATGTTCTACATCATTTATGAGCTTATCCGCTTCTTCATCTGATATTTTATCATCCTTTCCATATTTATTTAATTCAGCAAGCCAGAATTCAATACGTCCCAAAACCGGATCTTTATTACCAAGCATTCTATTCAATCGAATGAATGTATCGTGGAGCTTATTTCTGATATTCTGTGCCTTCCAACGTAAAGCACAGTAGTCGGACACTTCTGCGAGGTTTTGAGTTATACTCATGACATCGATGGTCTTATCCCGTTCTTCAGATCGTATCTTGCGGATAATATTAATTTGTTCAAACAACAATTCGATTGCTTTGGCCAAAAATCCCGTTAATTGACCAGGATTCGCACACCAGACCCTGACTTCCAATGATTGATTCTTTTCTGAGATATATACCCTTGTAATGATTCTACCACCTGTGACCTTGGCTTCTGAACAAAACCAGGCTTCAGCTTCATACATATCACTCGTATCAGTAGTTTCATGGCTTGTTACCATGCTCGTATCGAAATTTTTAATAGAACGAATTGCAGCTCTAAAGGCCAGACGAGGGTCTAAATCTGCAATTAAAAAAGCTCTTGCGTCATTTGGAAGAGTTTGAATGGATAGCTGGCAGTCTTCAATGGTACTCAAAGAACTACATACTAATGGGCACTTGATTTGGACTTCTTTTTTTTTTATATTGATTGTTCTTGATTCTCCTATAGCATTTTTGTAAATTACGGTTCCTCCTATGTCAGATAACCCGCATTCATTTGGCTCTAAATAAAAATCTACTCCTCTTGAGTTTCCCTGTTCTATAACTGGAATATTAATCAATGGTTCTTTAATTTTATAACTTGAAGGAACATCCAGTATTACTTTCACGCTATGGACGGCCATATTTGTGTTATTTCGAACGACAACTTTAAAATGAAGTTGACCCCCTATGAAATCATACTCTCTCACGACTTCTACATTTCCTTGTTCTTTAGAGGTTGGAACCTTTTGAATAGCATCTTTTGGAATTTTTGTCTCAGATGAGATGGCATAGGCTACAAATAGTTTTTGATGCATGTCAATATATCCATCAATTTCACCTTTTCCAATCAATTTTGCCAACAACTCTTCGATACTTGATTCGGTGACGCCCAATCTATTTGAAAGGTCTCTCAAGGGCATTGTTCTGTAAGCTTTTGCCAGTTCTTTAATTTTATTTTGAAGATATTTTTCAGTTGCAAATTCACGTCGTTGGGTAAATATTCCCTTTATTGACCCATTTTTAATCAGATTATGAAGACTCTTCCTTGCAAGTTCTACAGCAATTTTTAAATCTGAAGCTAATTTTGAGAGTTCAAACAATCCTTGTTCTTTTGCTTGTTCCTTGATTTCTTTATTTATCTGTGATGCGGTGATTACTTGGTTTCCTTTATCAGCAAAAAATGCATTTATTTCATTCATCCTCATGAGGTTAACACAGAATGATTTAACTTGAGCAACAGGTAAATTTAAATTTTTAGAGAGATCCTCTAATGAAATTCTTCCTTTTTTATTTATATCCGTGGTAATGCTTGATGTGATATAGTTTTGAGTATAATAAAATGCTTTATCTTTTGAAAATGAACCCTTTATTTGCATTTTACTGATAAAATTGTAAATAACTTTAAGTGTTGTTTCTGAACTCATGTCTAGCATGATACCCAAATCGCTCACTTTTATAATCCCTTCATTGTGAAACTTATCGAGGATTTGAGCTTTAACATCCTCTGATATATAATGAAACATCCCATGTTTCTGCTCTATGATTCCAAATATGCGCTCTTCTTCAATATAATCATTAATTAGTTTTATAAAATCTCGTGGCGGAATATTAAACGAACTTTGTATGGTATCAAAACTTGTTATGCTACTTCTTTTTAGTAATTCAAGAAAACATTTAGGACATATATCCTTTCCTTCCTTTTCTTTAAATTTTTTTCCACATAATTTAAATCCCTTTATTAAATTGTATCTTTGTCCTTCACGTACTAGTTTTTCTTTAGTTGGGAGAAATAAACCAGGAGTTTTTTCATATGAATTCCAATCACATTTAGGGTTTGTACATTTAAAATAATATTGTCCTGAGGATAACCGTTCTAATAGTAAAAGAGACTTGCATTCTGGACAAGTACTAAATTCTACCACGTTACATTTATAATCCTGCTCACTGGCCTTAGCTTTATTTATATCTCCCTCATGTTTAGGGCATTTCCATTCTGTAGTTGTAGTCATGTGATTAATGCAAAAGCTTGATTTACATCGTTCACAAGTAAATTCAATTTTTTCTGATTCACAAAAAAGGCATTTCATGGCATTCACAAATTTTAAAATTTAATAAAATTTTTTTTTAATTCCGATTAAGCTTAATAATAATAATA
>DXJM01000198.1 GCA_019057355.1 Promethearchaeota archaeon
ATTAAAAAAAAAAATTATAAAGAGTTAAGAATTAACTCTTTTTAATAATTTTCCTTTTTCCAAACAGCATTAAAATAATGACTGTAAAGGGAATGATGAATAGAAAATAAAATCCATGGGAAATAGTAATCTCACTTTCGGATATATCACCATATTTCAAATGAAGAATTGTTTCTTCGTTTGAATTTGAAATAATTCTGTATTCGGATAATAATCCATTATCACTAAAACTGAATATAAAAGTTCTATTCAAATTAAGATCTTGCATTGTTAACTTGTTTCCGCTAACTGTATAATTATTAAAATGTGCATCTGATGTGGTATTCAAATACTCTCCAATCCGTGTCAAGTTAAGTGGAGATGGAATTATGAATAATAGGCCCCAAGGAGCTATATATTCGTCTGTGTCTAAATTAATGAAAAAGTAATGGGTTGTCTGGTTAAAAATGGTCATGACTATAGGCTCTTCATGTGGTTCCCATTGAGGAGGTGTGAAAAAAGTATTATAAACTTCCAACGAATAATTGAGTATGGTGCCAAGATGAGGAGGTGGTGCCATATCCCAGGATCCATTATAAATAGTCTCGATCGTTATTCTGAATTTAGATCCACTCGCCATAAATTCTGAGCTGCTTATTAGAATAGTCCACGTGTACTTTTTTTCTTCTTCAATATCAAAAACTTGCTCTTCCCCTCTTATCGTGACAATAGGTGAAATGAATAATAACAAAACCAAGGAAAGAGCTAAGCATGAGTATTTTATCCGTGTCATTTTTTCTTTCAAATTTCGATTTATAAGGTATTGGATCAAATAATACTCAAATATGGAATGATGTTTTTTAAACCTATCTAATATATCATTGGTAAAGAATCTAAAAAATCAAAGTACCTCCAAGCATTTCATTTTTGCTTCTTTCCATACTCAAAGAAAGCTAAGAATGCTTTAGCCGCTCGTTCCACGCTGGGAAAAACGATAAAATCATCACGCATGAGCATTTGATAAAAATTTGCTCGTGTTTCGCTTGAATATTCGGGTAATGTAATGATCAAGATTTTATTTAGCGTTTCCACGTGTTTTTTGATTTGTAGCAGGTTGTTATAATAACTCATGAACCGCTTATCATGCGTTTCCTTCCATGCATCAGATTCAATGATGACCAAGTCAATGTTTTCGGAAATTGCTGTTTGTGCAATTTTTAGATATTCATTTGTATAAACAATCCACGGTAAATCGAGGGGATTTGACAAGCTACCTATAATTTTAGGGTAAATCTTTTTAAGATTTTCAAGTGTTTCCCCCTTAAATAAGGGCATTTCTAGTCCTAAACCGGTAATAATGTCTGTTGCTAATATTCCGAAGCCTCCAGACCATAAAATGACCAGCACGTTTTTTCCTTTAGGATAAATATCCTGTTTTCTTCTATTTATCATGCTATAAAAGAGATACGTATAATCAATCATGTCGTCTAATGAAGATGGTACCTCAATAGTAGATGTTTGTTTAAAAAGAGCCTCCCAAATTTTCTGATTTGATCCTATTGCTCCAGTATGGCTGCTTGCCGCAGTTTGAGCCCGTGAGGTCTTCCCACCTTTTATCAATAAAACGGGTTTTTTCATGTTTTTTAATGCTTTAAATAATCTTTTTCCTTCATCGGGATACAATTTAGAAAAACCTTCAATATAGACACATATGAGTTTGGTAATCTCATCTTCATTGAAATACTGTAAGAACTCCGATATTTGAAGATCAACGCAATTACCAATACTTACTCCGCGTGCAAATTTAAGCTGATGTCTTATTGAAGCAAACTTTATCATTCTCGAATGCAGGTCTCCCGATTGAAAGATTAATGAAATAATGCCATTTTCTCTTGGAAAAGTTGGATAATAGGAAATCCTTCCTGAAGGACAATATATTCCCATGCAATTTGGACCTAAAATTCTTGTTGATAATTTATGCGATTCAAGTAATTCTTTTATGTCGTTTTCTATTTTTTCACCTTTCTCATCAGCTTCTCCCGTCCCGGCTGTGAAAATATGAATGAATTTTACTTGTTTCTTTGAAAATATATCCTTTAACATGTCAATTAAATTATCTCGTCTAATCGATACTATGATCAAGTCAAGATATTCGACAGGAACATCAGCTAAATCGTGATAGCATTTCATACCAAATAATTCTTCTTTTAAAGGATTTACTAAATATAGATTTTTCATGTCAAAACCCATGATTCTAAATCCTTCAATAAACAATTCAAGTTTTTCGGTAGCATGAATTATAGCTACGTTTTTAGGTTTAAATAGTGGTTCTAATGTATTTATCATTGCATTATTCATTGATCTTATCTTCTTCGATTAATTTAGTTAAACAATTATAGCAATATTTTGGTTGCGAACCAAATTCTGCACCACAATTCATGCATTTGAATTCAGGATTCTGTTCTGATTGTTCCAAATCTCCATTTATAATCCTCTTATTGGTTTTTCTAACTTTCCTGACAATAAATGTTAAGGTTAGAGAACTCAGTAGAATAATTACCCCCAGCATTATTGTTTTAATCATGAGGAATTGAATGTTTGAATTGTAATAATTTGTTGAATATCGTGCTAAAAAAACATAAAAGAAAAAATTTGGAAAAAAAAAAGTAGATAAATTCATGGTTACAGTTTTCTTATAGTTATTAAGGGCAAAAATGGGCACTAAAATAACGAAAAACCAGGAACATGACAAAAAAAGGAATTGATCTACCCCTCCAAACAATATATAATTTGCTAAAAGTTGAATGATTATCTTTCTTTCCATGGATATATCCGGATCAAAAGATATCATGAAATTATAACCAAAACCAAAAATTATGATACTTAATGCAATTAATTGGATAAAAAAAAGGATAATTTTTTTTTGTAAAATCTTTCTCATTTTTTCCATATTATTTTTTTTAATAAAGCATCACATTAAACTCTTCTAGTATCATTAATATTCCAGTAATCTTTATTTTAATTTCAGCATTGCTTAAAGGACCACTACTCTATGGTTTAAAATCACCATTTCTCACTTTTAGAAATGCGCGTTCTAATAATGTTTTATCCTTCTCTTATAGTTTTAAAATAACCACGTTTCAGTTTAACATGCAATCACGATTGATTTTCTATATAAGTTTTAATTTTATTGTCTCATTTTATTATAGTGCTAAGATCCACATAAAAGCGTAAAATTTTTATTTTTTAAATAATTTTTAACTTTACCGTGTGTGCTTATTTTTATCATCAAGATATTTTTATGGATCTAAGACTTAACCATATTTCCATGAAATTCATGTTATTTTGTAATCTAATGGAGGATACTCTATTATGAGCTATACATTTTCAAGAACGAAACTAGTTGAAAAAATAAAATTTGGATTGTTAAGTCCAAACGAAATTCGGAAGATGTCTGCTGCCCGTATTATTACAGCGGATACCTATGATGAAGACGGGTTGCCTATTCCTTCAGGACTGATGGATCAAAGATTAGGGACCATTGAACCGGGACAAAGATGTCAAACTTGTGGTAATCTTGTATCCAATTGCATGGGTCATTTTGGACATATTGAGCTGGCAAGACCAGTAATACATGTTGGGTATGCAAAAAAAGTATTAAAAGTAATGCGTTCTATCTGTCCGGAATGTTCAAGATTGATGCTCACTGATGAGGAAAAAGAACAGTATCTTGAGGACCAGAAAAAACAAAAAATTGTAAGCTTTGAGACCGACGAGGATGCTACAAAAATCATATTTAAAAAAGCGCGAAAAAATAAGAACTGTCCTTATTGTGGAGCCGCGAAGAAAAAGATAGTGATCGAAAAACCGACCACGTTTTATGAGGAAGAAGAAGGGCGAGGTTCGCGAAGGATAACCCCGATCGAGATTATAGAACGATTAAAAAAAATGACCGATTCAGATTTAAGATTCTTAAACATACAACCTGAAAATGCAAGATTGGAATGGGTTATCTTTACTGTATTGCCAATACCTCCCGTATGTGCACGCCCTTCAATTACATTAGATAGTGGCATCCGTTCTGAAGATGATTTGACCCATAAATTAGTAGATGTCATCCGAATCAATCAAAGATTAAGAGAAAACATAGATGCGGGAGCTCCCCATTTAATTGTAGAAGATTTATGGGAATTATTACAATATCATATTACTACTTACTTTGATAATCAAGTTTCAGGTATTCCCCCTGCCAGGCATCGTTCTGGTCGGGCATTAAGAACCCTCACTCAAAGATTAAAAGGAAAAGAAGGGAGATTTAGAAGTAATTTAAGTGGAAAAAGAGTGGATTTCTCCGCTCGGAGCGTGATATCCCCAAATCCTTATATCTCAATAAATGAAGTTGGCGTTCCAATCGAAATCGCTAAAATATTAACCATTCCTACAAATGTAAATGATTGGAATATCGAAGAAATGAAACAATTTGTTATAAACGGACCAAATATCCATCCTGGTGCTAACTATATCATTCGTAACGATAGGAGAAGGATTGATTTGCGTTACGTGAAGAATCGAAAACTCATTGCCGACATGATCAGTCCCGGATTTACGGTAGAACGACATTTAAGCAATGGAGATTTGGTCTTATTTAATAGGCAACCTTCTCTTCACAGAATGTCTATAATGGCACATGAAGTAAAAATTATGGATGGAAGGACTTTTAGGTTAAATTTGACCGTTTGCCCCCCTTATAATGCCGATTTTGATGGCGATGAGATGAACTTGCACGTGCCTCAAAGTGAAGAAGCGCGCACGGAAGCTGAATTATTACTAAAAGTTCAAGAGCACATATTATCTCCAAGGTTTGGCGGGCCAATACTTGGTGGAATTCAAGATTTTATTTCAAGCGTTTTTCAATTCACGAGTAAGAATTCATTGTATACAAAAAAGGATGCTTTAAAATTACTTTATATGGGAGATGTTTTTGAAAATAATCCCAATTTTAAATTAGAAGATTTAACACCTATAAAAGCCCATCCCGAACCATTATATTCTGGTAAACAAATTTTTAGCACGCTATTTCCCGATGATCTAAATATAAGGGTGAGGTCTAAATTCTGTAAGAAATGTTATTTAAAGAAAGGTCAAGAATGCAAGACTTTAGACTGTGAATATGATGCATATGTTAATATCGAAAATGGTGAACTGATTACCGGTACAATAGACGAAAATTCATTTGGTGCCATGCAATCAAATAGCATCTTACAGAGAATTATTAAGGATCATGGTAATGCGCGAGGAAGAGAATTTTTAGACAATGCAACTAAGATGCTTCTTTACATCATCCGTCAGAATGGGATTACTATGGGTTTGGATGAAGTATATGTCAAAGGTGAAGCGTATCAAGCAATTAGAAATATTTTACATAAAGCAAATTTAGAATCAGATAAATTTATTACCGCTTTTTATGAAAATGACACGAAAATTTTAAAAAGAGCCCCC
>DXJM01000199.1 GCA_019057355.1 Promethearchaeota archaeon
TATCAATTACAAAGGAATGGACAATTTTAATATATTATGGAAATATTAAAACATTCATTTTTATTTCAACCTTTTTAGGACCTGAAAGAGATTTCTTTCTCTTAAATCATAAAAAATATAACCTATTTTTAATTCTATTTCTTACTATAATAATTATCTCTACTTGAAAAAAAAGAAGAGATTGCTTGTAATAATTTGGTGACGAATTATGAGTGTTTATGATATCGGACGGGTTTGTGTCAAGACTATGGGTCGCGAAGCCGGCAAATATTGCATTATAGTAGATGTCATTGATAAAAACTACTTGCTTATTGATGGATTAGTCGTAAGAAGAAGAAGAACAAATTTCAAGCATGTAGAACCTACTAAAGATGTAATAGACCTTAAAAAAGGTGCGGATCATGCCGCTGTGGAAGCTGCAATTAAAAAGTCCAAACTCGAGAAAAAGCTAAAAGAAACCATTTCAATCCCTATAAAATAATTTATATGAATTTATGGCTTTCATAAATATAATTAAATAATATTTTTTTTATTTTTTTGCAAGTGTAGCTTAGCCTGGTAGGGCGCTGGCCTGGAAAACTGGAAGAAAAATGATACCATTAAGCCAGTGTGGGCAACCACTCGTGGGTTCAAATCCCACCACTTGCGTTTTTTATATTTTAATTTTTTTACCTCAGAGAAAAATTTTTTATAGAAGAATGATTACTATTATATAATTAACAATAAATTACGACGTGAAGAAATGAAAGGCATCCAAAGTCTATATTTCTCTCAATCTGAGAATGTTCTAGGAGAACTTTCATCTTTAGGATTATTGTTAAATTTACGTGGATTAGTCTTATTATTATTATGAGAAGTCTCTTCTCTTTGTGAAGAAATGAACTTTTTCATTCACAAGGACAGGAGAGATCTTTTAAAAAAAAACAAATTTAACTAGGTTAAAAAAAATGAATGACAAAAAGGAAATATACGTATCCGATATGATGGACATATTGAGGAATACTCTGAATCTCCCTGAAAGAGCTTATTTTTTTGATACAACTTTGAGAGATGGTGAGCAAACACCGGGAATCAGTTTTACGCACGAAGAAAAGCTTTCGATTGCTCAAGCAATCAATGATGTCGGGATTGATGTTATTGAAGCAGGATTTCCTAAAGTATCACAAGGAGATTTCGATGCATGTCGGGATATATCCAAGATGGGATTGGATTTAGAAGTGATAGGCTTGTCCAGAATGAGCAAGGAAGATATAGATCAAGTGATACGAGCAGACATGGATAGCATCCATGTTTTTATAGCAACTTCGGACTTGCACATGAAAGAAAAACTAAGAATGACAAGGGAGCAAGTAATAGATCAGATCAACAACATGGTGTCTTATGCGAAAGATCATTACTCAACGATATTATTTTCGGCAGAAGATGCCACACGTTCGGATTTAGATTTCTTAATTAAAGCAAATCTAACAGCCGTAGAATGTGGCGCCACACGGGTTAATATTCCCGATACAGTGGGGACGATCACGCCAAATGCTTTTGGTTATATAATAAAAAAAAACTATGAGGCGCTCCCGAAAAATATTCGAATAGCTGCTCATTGTCATAATGATTTTGGCTTGGCGGTTGCAAACACGATTGCAGGTTTTGAAAATGGCGTTTCTGAAGCGCAAACGACGATAATGGGTTTAGGGGAGCGAGCAGGGAATGCATCGTTTGAAGAAACTGCGATGGCTCTTTATGCATTATACAAGATTCCGATGAATGTTAATACAAGAAAGATTTTTCCTACTGCTAAGTTAGTTGAGAGTTATTGTGGCGGAAAGGTAAAAATAGGAAGGCTCAAACCATTGATTGGTCAAAATGCATTTGCTCATGAATCAGGAATTCACGCTCATGCCATGATTAAAAATGCAAGAGCTTATGAACCAATTACACCTGAGCTAATTGGTATCAAGCGTTCTGATAATGTTGATGAAATAGTCAGGCAATCAATCAAGCTTGGAAAACATACTGGTGGACATGCACTTCGAGCAAAATTAGAGGACATGGGAATAAAAACAACTGAAAATCAATTTTCAAGAATCATGGAACACGTGAAACGTTTTGGTGATAAAGGTCATGAAGTATCTGAAGAAGATTTCCTCGCAATTGTGAAAGATGTGTTAGGAGAATTACCTGAACAAGAAAAGTATGTCATTTTGGAAGAATTGACCGTCTTGACGGGGTCAATAATACCCACTTCGACGGTTAAACTGAAAATAAGGAATAATGGAAATTATATTGAAAGAGTTGCATCATCTGTAGGTGTTGGACCCGTTGATGCTTCAATAAAAGCAATTTCCAAGTGTTTCAAACCAATGGGAAAAACAAGGTTATTAGAATATAATATTGATGCGGTTACAGGAGGGACCGATGCTTTAGGTCATGTTTCCATTGAAATAATGGATCTTGATTCAAATAATATTGTAAAAACAAGTGCGACCCATGAAGATGTTGTCATGAGCTCCGTTTTAGCCTTTTTAAAAGGATTAAATCTTATTATGAAGCATAAGAGTAAATAATTAATTTTTCTCTAATTTTTTCTATCATTTTCTTCTAATTCCATCATCGAAAATCAGTAAGTCCACTTGTTAAATCTAAAAAGTTATACGTTGGGAAATTCGAGTCCTTTTGCTTTCTGACCACTGAACATCTGACCGAGTTGCCCCCCACTAGCCTGTGATTGAATTTTTAGGGCTCTTTGGATTATTGAATTCATCGACAATGAACACAACATGTACCATCCAATAAAATTGATAGATGGACCTCCACCCACCGGAGTTAGCATTGAACCAATGAAGGGAATGCTTTCAGCATTCATGGGAGAAATCGCAACAGGTAAACCTTGAAACAGAATATTAAAAACAGCCATTATTATCATCAATGGAACGAAGGTGACACACGTAGGTTTCATTCTTTGCAATCCCATCCTCTGTTCAGTTTTTTTAATCATCGCATCCTTTCTTTCCCATCGTTTCCTCTCTTTCCGGTATTTATTTACATCAATATCGGCGAGTTCGATTATTTTTTCCTTTTCTTCTTTATGCGTTTTTATTTTTATTTGTTTTCTTTGGATTTCTTTTGTATCTACGAGTAATTTTGTCAATCCAGCACTTAAAAGCGCTGTAAAAGTTGCGATCACCATAATAAATATCATGGAACCTGGAATGGTCGTGATGAGCTCGAGAAACGTGTTACCTTGATACATCATGAATAGCATGGTTATGCTCTAGTATGTACTTTTCATTTAAAAGTTTAGTAATATTTATAATAAAGTATGATTAAAGAATCAATCCAATCCAAGAAAACCTCTCATGCTCGGATATTGCATCGCTGCAACTTCCTTGGAAATCGTCTCGGCATACTGGTGAATAATTCCTATTGCGATCAACAATCCTGTACCGCTTGTTAATGCTCCCAAACCGTCTGCTGTGAAACTCAATACTGCAATAATTATACCATTGAGCACTATTAGCGTTGGAATGTAACGTTTCAATATTTTTTCAATTATTTTTTCAGAGCGCCTAAAACCGGGAATTTGCATTCCAGAATCGATGATTTGTTCTGAAATTTCTTTAGGGCCCATACCTGATACGCTTACCCAGACTTTTCCTAAACCTACACAAAGAAGAATAAACACAATAAGATACACGACCGCCCTAAACGGGTCAGCTACGAGCGCTTCTAACCCATATGGAGGGGATATCCAATAAAGTAATCCAAAACTGGGGACTAAACGACTCGTTTCGCCTGCTCCTTCAACTGTGAATTTCCCTAATAAATCTAACCAGAACTCTGGGATAAAACCGCCTCGTAACAACCCAGTATCTGAGAGAAGAATTTGCCCTATTAATAAAAAGTTTGAATATAATGCATTTACCAGTATTACAGGAATGTTTGAAACATAGAGTAATTTCATTGGATATTTGCCCTTAAATCCACGGTAACCTGCATACTGCAACGGTATTTCAACTTTAGTTGATTCGAACCAAACCACTATTAAAAAGACGATAATGGTGGTAACCAACCCTAAAATATTAGGTACATTTTGCCGTATTAATATATCATTCAGGTTCGTATCTGGATTGTTATCAAATATCACTTGAAAGAAAGCTATGACGATTCCCCTGGCTATTCCCTTATCTGCGTTTATAAAACTAAATAAGTTCCAAAATATTTGCCCCGCAATCCCTGCCGCAATGAATAAAGAAATACCACTCCCAAGTCCCCACCCTTTCTGGAGAATTTCGTCCAATAGGATGATAATAAGTCCCGATAGTGCTAATTGCAGGAAGATAAAAATGGAATCCTCGAAAGTGAGTGATCCAAATTGACCACCAACTATATACATTATTGCAGTGAAAATTGTCATGAATAGGGAAAGCACCTTCTGCGAGCCACTAAACATGGATCTATCATAAGGATCGCTCATGTCGATTTTTATCAGCTTCGATCCTAATAGAAGTTGCATGATAAGTCCAGCTGTAACAATCGGTCCTATCCCAAGTTCTGTCAATGTCCCTCTATTACTGGCCAAGATGATTCTCATCCAGTATAATGCATCAGTACCCGTAGTTAACGAACCAGATGGTTTAAAAAGTTGAATATTAGACATTACAATATAAATAACTAATACCAGGGCTGTCCAAATCATTTTCTCCTTAAAAGATACTTCTCTTTGAGGTTGCTTTACCTCAGGCATCACTCGAACGAAGGGTGAAAAGAACTTTATGAATTTTCCAGCCATTTTATTTCAAGATATACTCTGATTTTCTTTAGATCCTTATTTATAGTACAAATTGCGTTTTTTAGGTAACTGTTAAAAAAATGAATTTTAAAAAAACTTTTTGATCTAAACACTTTTTTTTTAATTTCTAATTTATCACACATAGAAAATATAAGGTTTTTTACATTACATGTAATGAATGCATTAATCAATAAAAAAAAGATAATTAATAAAGAAAAAAAAATTTAGAAAAAAATGCTTATATGACTTGAGAATAACATTTTCTCAAGTTTATTAATTAAAATAAGCTCCCAATTCCTGTAGGCTCTTCTTCAACTTCCTCTTCTTCTTCCTTCTTTGCA
>DXJM01000200.1 GCA_019057355.1 Promethearchaeota archaeon
TATTTATTCAGCATTTTTCTTTTTTCTGTCTTATTTTGCCTTTTTTCTTTCTCAATTCTCTTTTCATAATTTGAAAAAATAAAATGACTTTGAAAAAGTGGATGAAGACCGATAAAAGCACAAAAAATCAAGATTTTTTGTTTTTCTCGTTAACCCATTGACCTTAAGGTCCATTAAAAAAACCACAATATGATATGATGGAATTAGAGCTGTTAATAATTATTGTAATTTTTGCATTTGCTTTTGAATTTGTTGATACATCATTAGGTGGAGGGTATGGGACAATATTAACTCCATTATTGTTACTATTAAGCTTCCATAGACTCGATATTGTCCCAGCAATTTTATTTTCAGAAATATTTACGGGAATTTCTGGAGCAACAATGCACCATTTCTATGGGAATGCCGATTTTTCAAGAAAAGCAAGAATTAATTGGAGAGTAATTATTTTAATAAGCCTTCTTGGAATAGGTGCAACGATATTTGCTGTTTTTTTAGCTATTAAACTCGATAAAATAATCATAGATACTTATATTGGGATTTTGGTATTAAGTATGGGAATTCTCATGATTTTGAATAGAAAATATCGATTTTCTTGGAAAAAAATAGGAATCATTGGCACAATAAGTGCTTTTAATAAATCCATATCTGGAGGCGGTTTTGGCCCTTTAATAACGGCGGGTCAAGTGGTTTCAGGAAGAGATACGAAAAATTCTATCGCAACAGCCTTAGCATGTGAGGCACCAATATGTTTAGTAGGATTAATGACATATTTTCTTTTAAATCCAATTACAATTGATTTTATATTATTATCTTTAGCATTAATTATAGGGGCACTTCCAGCAACGATATTTGGCGCGTTTATGACAAAGAAAATGAAGAATGAAAAGCTATTCAAGCAATTAACAGGTTCATTTATTATATTTTTAGGGATTTTTGTTATATTAAAAACGTACAAAATTATTTTTCCCTGAAGATTTTTCAGATTGATCCTATCCATCGGATCTCAGATAATTTTTAGTTCTGCTATATTCGTTTGATTTTTTTTTGAAATATAATTTTATGCTTGCTTCCTTCCATTATATATAATATATACTCATGATCATAGGATATATCCGGCAGAATGAATAATATTTTTTCATCGGGAAGCCAATTCTCCACGATTTCATAAATGATTACTTGTTCAAAGAATTCATACAATGAAGTGATCTTAATTATAAGATTATTAAATTCAGACATAGTTTTGTTCATAACAATTATTTCAACTTCTTGACTATGATCAAGGATGTTAATGTTTTTTATTTGGAAAGGCATTTCTCTTTTAAGATCAGGAGGCATGGGACTATCTTGATGCTCAAATAATTTGATATTAGAAAAACCAATCTCTTTATTGTTACTCACTATAAAATTTACAGGAACTCCTTTTAATGAAAGATAAGAAATTGCTTTTTGAATTTTTAAAATGGTTGTATCTGCTTTTTTAATTACAGATTGAAAATACTGCGAACACGTGTTTTTTATGAGCGCACGAATTCTTTTTTGAATTTTTCTACCTTTTTCAATCAAATCATTAGATTTATGAGTTTTAATAATCTCGAGTTTTTCAATTTCAGTTTCAATTAGTTCAGCCAGGTAAAATTTAAAATATTTTGTGATTCTTTCGTTCATTTCCTTGAGTAATGCTCCACCAAAAATGTCCATCTCAATAGGTAAAGCAAGGATCAACACAATTGTTTCATCATCTTTTTCATCCGATCCTGCCCTTCTTTTCATTCGATTTGAGGGTATCAAGAATTTTTTAGCAAAATACATCTTATCACCATATTCTAAGTCGACACGATCAAGCGAGGTTTTATCACTAAGATCTAAGAACCAGATAGAATGAATACGGAGTATCTGCAAGGTTTCTTCATTATCTTTCATGGCATCCTCCGGACTAACCAAAATTGGGATATGACCTAACTGCTCATCAAAATATAACAAAAAAACTTCACATAATTGTTCCGCTTGAACAATTCTTCTTTCATTTTCAGTAAGCATTTTGTTGTATCATTATCCTCTATTAATTTAAATTTAAATTGACTTAATGGGTTGCACAAGAAATGCATGGATCAAATGTTCTTATCATCATTTGAACTTTTTTCTTGACGAATGATAAATCCTTTTTTTCATAGAGCTTTTTAGCATAATCAGTAATCATGTTATTGATAATGGGAAGATTTATATCAGTAGCTATGAAGAGTCTTGCTTCTTCGATTGTTTTTTTATCATTTATGCGATAATGATGGATTAACGTGCCCCTTGGGGCTTCAACAACCGCAATTCCATTTTTATTTCCAATAACATTAATCTCGGGCAGAGGATACACTTTTCTCAAAAAAGGATCCTCCAATAAATTTAATGATTTAGTAACTTCACAGTGCATTTCAACCAATCTTAAAAAATTAGAATATAGCAGGTTATTTTTCCATGACTTATCAAAATGTTCAAGATATGACAAGAATAGTTCAGAGCCATAATTTTCCACTATTTTGTTCCTTGCAATTGGACCAACTAAAAGATTTGTATGGTCTTTACTGCCAAAATCAATTCCTTGAAGATTTGGGTCCTTATCAAAATATTTTTTGTATTCTATTTCGGAAAAATCTTCGAATTTAGTATTGTTTTTTTTAATTGTTAGAATTCCTTCATATCGATCATAAGTTCTGTTCTTATTTAATGCTAAATAATTAGTATTTGGAAGTGAAAATTCTTCTGGAGGCGTAAACTGAGAAAATAGATGATAAAACTCTTCAATGATCGTTTCTAAAAGAAAAGATGCTTTTTCGAAATGTTTTTGGGCAATTTTTATATTTTTTAGAGAAGGCTTATAAATTACACCACCGGGTAATGGTGTTATTGAATGAACAGAGCGACCTCCAAAAATATGGTTAATTTCATTTCCAATCTTTATTATATCAAAGGTATTTGAAGTTAATTGGGTATTATATTTTAATAAATCATTTAAATCCGGACTTTTTTCGCGTAAATTGAAGATTTCTAAAAGATCAGGAAATGATTGAAAAAAATAATGCATTGAATGGGATTTTAATAATTTCCCTGTCATTAAAAGACGTCTTAAAATAACGGCTTGTAAATGAGGTTTTATGTTATACATTGATTCTATTGCTTTACAACTCACAATACTTTGCGATGCATGACATAAACCACATACTCTTGAAATTATTAAGGGAACATCTGCTATTTTTTTTCCTATTAAAATGTGTTCAAAACCTCGATATGGCCCGATTCTAAATTCAACATGAGAAACCTCATCATCCTTGACATAAATTTCTAAATTACCGTGCCCCTCAACTCTCGTGCATACATCTATCACTTTTTGCACTTTATTTCCTCCAAATCCTTGGTTTTGAAAATCTATAGAAGATTCCTGAGTAATTTCTCAGATCATTCGATAAATGAAAGAGACTCAAGAAATTTACCAAATTTGACGTGTAATCTTTTGAAACAGGACCCATGCACCCTTCACACGGAAGTCCTTGCTTTATACATTTATGATCACATCCCTCCCTTGTAATTGGTCCCATACATAAAATTCCTTTTGTCAAGAAACAGTCATAATTTTCTGTATCATCATTAAGTTGGCTATTGTGAGGATACATTTGACTGATTTCCGTATCCAGATCGAATCTAAAATTATTCTTATACGGACATTCTGAACATAAATTCTTTGGTGATAAAACAATATTTTTTTTTTCTAACAACTTGATCAAGCAATTTCCTAGAAATTTTGAAGGTGGAGGACACCCCGGAATTATTCCATCTATCTCTATAAAATCGGATAAAGGTGATACCTTTTTTTTTTTGAAAGACTCAATATCCCTCCAAAAGCCGAACATGTCCCTAATGCATAAACTTTTTTTGCCGAGATTCTTATATTTTTAAGATAATCAATTTGTTCTTCTTCAGAAACGCATCCTTCTATTAAAGCTACATCACATGTTTCAATTTCAAGTTTATCATGCATGAAAGGAAAATATGAGATTTCTATCCTATCTAAAAATTGAGAGAAAAAATCTAGGGATATCAAGGAAGAAATGCAACCACTACAAGAAGTCAATGATGTAATTAGGAACTTAAGTTTCAAATTTGAACTCCTCCTCTAATATATTATAAAATTTATTGCTCAAGCTCGAAAATTTACTTCCTTCTACAGCATTTAGATTTTTTATGATTATTTTTCTGCTTAATTTTGGTCCTAACACTTTTTTTAATAAATGAACTTTCTTTTGAACTTTTTGAATGCCATCAATATATCTACACGCATCTTTCCGGCATCCAATAATCATCACTCCCTGAAATCCCTTTTCAAAAGCTCTTATGATGAAGTTAGCATCCACCCGACCGGTGCAGGGAACTTTAAGAATGAAAATATTTGGATTATAGAACTGCTTTTTAAGTCCCGCATCATCAGCCGCA
>DXJM01000201.1 GCA_019057355.1 Promethearchaeota archaeon
TTAGTTTGGGAATTAGAAAAATTGAAGATGATATTGATTTAAAAGAAGCAATGCGTAAAAGAGCAGCAGAATTAAAAATTAAAGAGATTAAAGCTAAAGCATCTACTGAAAATTTCACTAAAGAGCGGCTCGTGGAATTAGCTAAAAGACACGGAGTAATTTTAGCATTGACTCCTGAACTAAAACAAGAAGTTAAAGTCTTGAGGGAGAAATATAACATCCCAACCTCACGTATCATGACTGAACAGATTAATGAGCATGATGTCCTGGACCAAAAATTAAGAATTAATCACGAGAAACTTGGAATGCTTGCATATCAGAGGGTATTAATGGATAAAGAGGAAACAGGAGGTATCATGCCTCTCTCCGAGGTTTTTGAGCTGGTGAATACAGGATCCTTGAAAAATAAAGTTGATATCAAGGATTTAACAAAATCTATGAAAATACTGAAAAAAACAAAAGTTATTGAGGATATTAGACAAATAGAATCGGGAACACTTTTTATTCACTTTTTTCCCATACAATATACAAGCGATCAAGTGAGAATTATGGATCTTGCCAAAGAGAAGGGATATGTCTCATTAGAAGAAGTATGCACCGTATTAGAATGGTCTCAAGATCGAGCATTAAGAGCATTGAATTCCCTTGAAAGTTCTGGTGTTGCAAAATTTACGGAATCAATTTTAAAAGGAAAACAATGGTCATTTCCTTCTATTTAATGTAAAAATAGGAAATAAGAAGAATTTTTACTCTAAGTGTATTTTAAACGCTATTTGCCCTTCTTCAAGTTTTAACACTTTTCCTTTTCGGTTTCGGGCTAATATATTGAATATTTCTTCCAAGTCTTCTTTTGGAAGCGTGCTAAACTCCAATCTTGCATCTCTTATCTCAAAAAGCATTATAGGATCTAATCTTCCCATTTCATAAGCCCAGGTGTATATCTCATCTGCCCAACTATCAAGTGATCTCCAATATACTCTCAGACTTTCTTTTTTTTTTGTCAAAAATCGCGCTATGCCTTGTGCAACCAATTCATCAGCAATATTTTTTATTGCATTTTGACGATCTTCGAAATTTGAAAAAGGTTTTTCTGCAGCAATTTGTTTAATGTAAATAACATGAAGGATAGCATAACGAGCGTAATCAAAAAATACTTTTGACCATTCCTTTCTCCATGATTGATAGTCATTCAAATTTTTTTTTTGTTGTGGAATTGTATACATGAATTCATATCGCTTTTCTTCTAACCAAGGGTATGATTCTAATAGTCTTTCATAAGGGGTTACTTCCTTTTCAATTAAGCCCTCTGCTCCAATAATCTCTCTTTCTAATGCTTTCAGTTCCGCCTCGATTGCTCCAGAATGCTCCGTATATGTTTTTTCATCTAGATTACTTAAATTTTGCGTTATGAATTCATTTATTTTATTAAGCCTGCTCTCTACATCATCCTCGTTTTCAATCTCAGTTCCTTTTTCTTGGGGTATGAACTCCTCTTCTTGGGAAATTTTTTCTTTTTCTTGAGTTTCGTTCGTTTTTCTCTCTTCTAAGGCGTTTATTTCTTTTTGTTTCTTTAGTTCTCTCAATCTTTTTAATTCTTCTTGTAACTCTATTAGTTCCTCATCCTTTTCTTTTGGTTTTTCCCTTTGCTTTTCCATTTTTTTTCCCTATTTTTATGTTGTTTCTCCATATTCATCTGCCCATTGTTCATATCGTTTTAAGGCACTTCCTGTCGTCATTGCTTTTACTTTCTTGAGTGTCTTTTTAAAATCGTCGATTATAATTGGTCTTAGCGAGATTTCTTGATTAGAATTTTCTAATAATCCACTCATGTCTAATTCTCTTATTGGAAGCATGATTACTTCTTGGCAAACATTTGAAATATCCCTTCCTGAATATCCCTCTGATCTCACCCCTAATTCTATAAAATCATCATCTTCTAAATCCATCTCAACTCCTTTAGTCTCGATCATAAAAATAGCAGATCTTGCTGGCAAATCTGGTAATGGAACGTGCACTTTTTTCTGAAATCTACTTAACATTGCATCATCAATATCCCAAGGTCGATTCGTTGCTCCTAATGTTAGAATTCTCTGTTTAGCGGTCGTTTTCAATCCTTGTATTTCGCTTAAAAGTTGTGTCTTTACTCGTCGTTCGCCACTGCTCTCAGAACCACCTCCTCTTGACGTGGCTACTGAATCAATTTCATCGATAAATATCAAACTTGGTGCTTTTATTCGTGCCACCTTAAACAATGCACTAATTAATTTTTCACTTTCTCCTAACCATTTACTTAAAAGATCAGCTGATGATGCACTAAAAAAGGTGGCCTTGCATTCTGTTGCCGCTGCTTTTGCTAATAATGTTTTTCCACAACCAGGAGGGCCAAATAATAAAATACCAGACCAAGGTTTTCGAGCACCAGTGAATAAATTTGGTTTTATTATTGGTAAGACAATGGCTTCTCTTAATACTTGTTTGCACTCCTCTAACCCCGCTATATCTTCCCAATTTATGTTAGGAGATTCTGTGATAATTGTACCTGAAATAGTATCTATCAGTTCTTGTTCTTCTTCAGTATAGGAACCCCCTTCAGATCTTATTTTATCATCCATTGGTTGAGGGGATGTTTCTGAAGGAGACGATTTTGCCCCTGCTGAACGTGGACGTGATCCTCCAGTTTTGGCCTTCAATATTTTTGCTCGATCAATGTAATCTTGGCTATTTTTTCGACATAATTGGATCATCTCTTTATTGTTACTGAACTTCATGAATTGTATTAAAATCTCAGCAGCTCTCATGTATTTATTAATTGCTTGCTGATATTTTCCTTGCCTGTCAAAATTCACGGCCTCTTTTGCAGTCTCAACAGCAAATTTATATAGTTTACTATCAAATGATGACATGTTTTTATTTACCTATGAATAACCTTGATATAATTAATTAAAATACATATTAGAAAAATCTTTAGC
>DXJM01000202.1 GCA_019057355.1 Promethearchaeota archaeon
AAGTACCATTGAAGTAAATGTCATAAGAATTAAAACATATTAAATCATGAAATAAACTCATTTTTAGAAGTGAGAATCATCCAAGAGAAATTTGAATTAATCAAGAAATCGATGGATCCTGAAGTAATAAATAATTTTCTGCTTGAACTTGCCACTAATCCAGAAATTATTATATTAAAATTCTTGGATTTCTTTTTAGAAAATTCTACTATTGGGATTCTTGAAAAGATCAAGATAAATATTATCTATTTACTGGGGAAACTTGGTAAAACTAATATTTTAGATGTGAAATATCAAGAATTATTAATAGGGGAATACTTCAAGTCTGATAGATGGGTTCGCCTCGAAATCCTACAAGCCTTCGAATCTATAACAAAAAAAAACAAGCTAACTGATAACATCATTCAAATTCTTAAATATTCCTTATTTGACGACTACTTCCCGATTAAAGTGAGCTCGCTCTCACTTCTTTATAAATTTGATCATCTCCCCGAAAAAATCGTTAAAAAATTATTTCATGTTCAAAGCTTTTCAGATTCTAATATCATCGATGCATATTCAAGAGTTTTAAAAAAATTTTATCAAGATGAATGGCACCTCTTTCAAATATTAACGTTTGATGAAATATATAAAGATTTGAATAAAAATTCAATTAGAACCTTATTGCTCATATTTTTCAGGTCCATCTTGGAATTAGAAAATCTTAGAAACATAATATCTAAATCTGAATGGCATTTCCAATATAAAGAAATATATCTAAAGGAAATAGATACTTACGAAAAAATATTGATAGCACACGTTTCTTAAGAATAAAAATCTTCAAGCAACGTGGTAATGTTATCATCAGAATAAATGATCAAATTAAATATTTTTATTAATTGTTTTATAATCTCTCTTGGATTTCCTTTTGTGGTGGTATATATGTTTTTTATGATATTTTCATCTAATGGGAAGAGATTTTTTGGATTTTCTTCCAAAAAATTTAAAAAATTAATCTTATTTAAGTATAATTTCATATTTTTTCTATAAAATTTGAAAATATCATATTCAGTAAAGTTTTGAATGATCATTGGTTCCATGAAACTTTCCAAGAGAGTGGGATTGTTATCTTTAATGATATTTTTGATATCATTAAGACTTTCACGCGATTTGAGCGTGATAATGATCTTCAGACCTTTTATCTTCAACAAGTCTATAATTTTATTGAGGATTTTTTGTGCCTCAATTTTTTCAAAGGGGATCTCATCATTTCCATATAACCATCGAGATGAATAAATCGTATCATCATCAGATTCATTTTCACCCTCATTAAATCTTTTTATCAATCCTATTAACCGCTCAAAATCATCAACGTATAATATACTTCCTAATTTTGAGTTCTCAATTAAGATTTTCAGTAAAGTGAAGGCATATTTTCTTTTTTTAAGATCTTTACTCACATTCAAGCGAGATAAATTCTTAAAATCCATGAGTTCTCCAAGCAACCAATTTTCAGCCTCCATTTTTTTATAGGGATCTAATTGATGAGTTACAATAACCCCAATGACTTCTTTTAAAATATTTTTATCTTCAAAATCATTTGATAAGGATAAGAATCCATTTTCTTTCACTTTTTCAATATCAGCTACGTGAAAAAAACCGAATTTTTTTTCTCGAGAGCCCCATTTATTGCAAAGTTCATTTGTCATGCTTCGGAGAACCTTTACTCCCATTTCTTCTAAAAACTCGGAATAGATATTGTAATAGAATTTTTTATATACATTTTCCAGTGAAATATATACTGTATAGTAATAATGCAATTTTTGCTTGATGCTCCAAAAAAGGTGAGTCTTTCCGACACCAACTTCACCAATTATGGGGATGATGAGATTTTGCTCATTTTCTTCAATTAAATGAAAAATAGTTTGAAGCATGTCTTTTCTTGAACTTGCAATTCCAAGAATTTCTTTAATTTCCCCTGTAGAAACGAAATTTTTAAACGGATTTAATCCGATTTTTAAATAATTTAATAACTTAATTTTCTTATTTTCATAAAGTAACATTAGCCTTCAAAACTTGATCTATTTTGTTGAATCACTTAATTCCTCGATACCTAAAATGATAACATACTCTAATTCCTTGTCATTGCTATTAAAAATCGGTTCATATGAAACAGATAATACCTCATTTTTGCCACGGTTAATACTAATACAATCATAAAAAATGGGATTCTCTCTTTCATCAATAACTACCCTATCTGCCACGCAAATTCCTTTAAAGATCACTGCTACGGGATTTTTCAAGATTTCTCCCTTGAAAAAATCTAAATGATTAACGCTGTAAGGATAACAATTTAAATACAATCCTGCCGTGTGGAGCATGTTTATCGTAAACGGGAACGCATCGGAGAACTTGTTGTCCGAAAATTGTTCAATAATATCATCCGACACGCGAATAATATATTCAAAATCATTGATGCTGTAACTCTCATTTTTGATTTTACGTGAAAATGCTGCAATATTAGATCCTTTTAAATCAAATCCGGTGATCATTGCTTCTTTGAAATTTACCTCATCGTAGTTTATTGCAATATTATCGGAGAATATGACACTTACCGGTGTTTTATCAAGTATGGAAATAATCGACCCATTATAATTCTCCCTAATTATAATGTTGTTTACCTTGTCGTATAACACGATATCTTTATCTATAAGCATGTCTATAAATAATG
>DXJM01000203.1 GCA_019057355.1 Promethearchaeota archaeon
TCCTAATATCATTAAATCTCCTTTTCTCTTGGCAATGCTCAAGAACATTGCTATTTCAAAAATAGCTATAAATAACCAAGGAGAGAGTTGTGCTTGGATGAGCAAACTTCCGGAAAGTGCTCTCCATAAATACCCTAATGAGAGAACTATCACATCTACAAATGCATATTTCTTTAATAAATGGTTATATAGTTGCCCAGTTATTATCAATAACGAAACCATCAAAAAGAAAAAAATATTTTGAATTAAAAACCAAGAAAAAATGATGACTAACGATAAAAAAATGATTATAAGAATGGCAAGAGTTACCGAGAATTCTCCCGAAGCAAGTGGTTTTTTTTTAATTTTTCAGGATGAATTCTATCTTCAGTTATGTCTTTTATATCATTGATAATATAATTCACTGAAGAGGCAAAACATAACACGATAAAACCAGCAAAAAATGAAGGATAAAGCGAAATATTGAATAGTTCCCCACTAAAAAACAATCCAAAAAAGATTAATCCGTTTTTATAATATTGCCTAACTCGTAATAAGGTTATTAGGCTCCTAATCTTACTCGCCATGATATAAGAAGGGTAAAATCTCATTTAAATTAAAGTTTATTAAGTTATAATGATTGAATCAGTTCTAACCTTTTTTATCAGTTTATAACCTAATTTACTAAAAAAGGGTGTTTTGAACTTCTTTTGAATCATTACACCATTATGTTCAAATGATAATTATTCAATAATTTCTCCATTTTTGATTTGATTTTCGACCGTTTCATAGGCTAACATTTGACATTTTTTATGTATCCTATTTTATAATTATTTACTGGTTTTTTGAGCCACACTACACACCTCACTTTTTTTTCAATAACCAAATTATACCTCCTTTTTCAAAAGATCGATAATCCATTTTATTACTCTTAAATCAAATAAATTCACATTGTATGAAAAAATTATTAATCCATTCAACACGTAACTATAAGTCTTTTGAGAAGGATCGTTTAATGACTGAGAAAATTCAAATCTAAAATATTTCAACTCGCTTGAAGGTATCACATTAATTCATTTAACAACATCTAATTTTCGCTTTAGTTTTTGGAATAATTCATTTTCTTAAGGAGTATTGATATAGAGAATTGACAATGGAAGCATAGTTTTTTTAACTATCTTTACTATTTTCTTATGTTCCTTGTTAGTAAAGATGATATTTCCATCATTCCCATCTTGGGATAATTCAATATTTTTCAAAATCAAGAGAGAGGCCTCTTGGAAGAAATAAATACCATTCAATACTACACGATTTTTTATAAAAAACCTGGAATTTAGGTTTCTTTCTTTACCAGTTTTTAAATCTTTGATATGATATTGGATAGGTTCACAAATATCTTCATAAAAATCCATACCTAATAACGTTCCATAAATAATTCACTTGTAATTTTATTTAGAAAAAAGAGATAATTTTTATTCAGTTGAAATTTAAAGGAAACTTAATCCGTTAAAAATTGAGAACAATAAGGCGTGAGCATAATAAATAATAATCGTAATCCCATCATAGTAATAACTTTAAAAAGGAATAATAGATAAATGTAAAGATTTTTCAAGAAAAATACCTTCTATTATTTTTTAATAGACTCCTTTCTTTTCATTTTATTGATTTGATACCAGAAATACTTAACGGTTATATAGTACCATACTAAAAGAGCAGGAACGACAAGAATAAATGAAAAAATTAAGTTTAATGGAATTTGTATAAATCCTAGATTGAGATCAGGGAAATTTATGGGTAAGATCACGAGACTAATAAATATCAAGAACGCAGAACCTACAGAAAGTAAAATTAACATTAATAAGATAACCCCTCTAATTCTTGGAAAATGATAGAGTATGAGAACTGAGGGGAAGGTAAAAATTAAAAGAAAAACCACTTCAGCGATTATTATACTACTTAAGTCAAGCGTTCCTTTAGTAAAAAGCATTAAAAGTGTCATAAAAATCGAAAAGAATCCACAAATAACGGATATGGCGAAGAAATTCTTTGTTAATTGGGATTCAGTTAAGGGTCCTCTTGCTAAAATCAAGCGAGGCAATGTCAGGGCCGCATCTTTCTTAACTGAAGCTTGTATTCTGTCATCTTTAAGCAATATTATATCTGCTCGGGTACTGTGTATGTCTGAACTCTCGGAAAACCCTTTAACCGAACTTATCATATAAAAACTATTAAAAATATGAATTAAAAGAACACAAAACGCAGCAACTTCAAGTGAACCAAACAGTGCAATACAAGCAATCATTGCGCCCATGCTTAAAGTCCCAATGTCTCCTGGAAACACTCTTGCTGGGAATTTATTGAATAAGAAAAATGGGATCAATACCGCAATAACTGGAATTGAAAAGATGACCCCTTGTGCAGAATTGAATATTATTCCACATACGAACAAAAAACATGTAGCAATGAGGCAAGTACCCGATCCCTCTCCGTTGTACCCTTCTAACATGTTAACAGTATTAGCAAAAATGGCCACGATTAATGGAATTGCAAGTGGATATATCAAGGTGATTCTTAATTGGCCAAGAAAGGGAATCGTCGGTGTTTGAATGTGAATAAAATTAATATAATTTGCAAAAAATATGATTCCACCAGTAAGTAATGTCAAAAAGATTTTGTATCCGGATCTCAATTTCAACCTATCATCAATAAATCCAATGATTCCTGCTGAAATCACGGTTAAAAAAAAAATGCTAAGCTCATTTAGAAAAGCAGGAAAGAAGATCATAAGTAATATTAAACAGATTGAGAACCCAATAAGAATACTAAGCCCCCCAGATTCTGCTACTGCGGGGCGAGCATTTTTATGAATGTCATATCCGACATACCCTTTATTTTTCATGAATTCAATAACTTTGGGAATGATAAGGTAAGTACTTCCGATACCAATGCCAAATATCATCAATAAATAAATTATTTCTAAGAATGTCCAGTTAAGATCAGTTAGAGCAATCATTTTATTGACTTTTTTTAGATTATGATCATGCTAATTTTGAATGTTTAATTTATTTTTAGATTTTTTAGAGTGACTTC
>DXJM01000204.1 GCA_019057355.1 Promethearchaeota archaeon
TTAAATTAACGGAACGGTGTCAAATCCAAACACCTCCGTTAAAAATTGATCGGTTTCCAAGCAAGTTGCTTCAGGATCATGGCTTACCGGTAATTGAATGAAGGATTTATATGGATTTTTATCATGAGGGTCATGAGGCTTGAAATGGGCAGTTTCAAATTGTAATTCATCCCCATTTGCCGTGCTATAAAATTCTTCAGGATTATTGGGATTTTTAATGATTTTTTTAAATCCCTTGATAAAATATAGCCCATTTTTCAAGTTAATGATCGTTTCATCAGAATCAAATTCGTTTAGGGAGTAAAAACTCATGCTCTTGATGAATTCAAAAACCATTCTACGACTTGCAATGGTTTCTTCATATCCTTCTATATCTTTGGATATTTCGGTTATCTGAGTTCGAATCATGGCATTGACTTCTGAACCGAATATAAAGCAACCATCCTTGAATAAGCATAACTCATCAGTTTCTTTTAAGGTAACAATGATGTTATTCTCTAAAATTTCCCTTGCAATTTTTCGCTCAACTTGATCTGGTCTATAATCGTCTTGATGTTTCATCAACCATTCCTTAAAAGACTTGGTCTCATATTCTCTTCCATTTCGCTTATAGGTTGCGGGAGTATTTGTTTCATTTTCATATTTCAAATAATAATCTGTTCGATCATGATTTACAACCAGTTTTCTTGACCTCTCTTTCATATTTACTCATTACTTTCATGCTCTCGCGGATTTTATCTACTTTAAAGAAAAGTTTTAGAATATATTTATCAATTCAAAACTCAATACTTTATTGATTTCTTAATTCATTTCAAAATATTCTCGGTGTTGTGATTTATACCACTATTACTCATATTTGATTTATTTCTGTGATGTTTATAAAACTTGTTATCAATAGCTATACTTATCTGTAATAATTTTGTTGATAAGATAGAAGTCTTTTTAAGGGTTGAAGAAAATAGTAATACAAAAAATTCTTAAGAGTTAGATTTTTTCAAAAGATTTTATATCTTCATCAAAATTTTATTTAAAATACAATTATAAACCAAATTTATCTCTAAATCCTACTAATTGAGAAGACTGATCTGTAAAGTTAAGTAGATCAATCATTAAAGCTTTAAAATATGATAAATAATTTATTAGTCTACTAAAGTTGAGTTTAATGATGATCTTCTCATAATTTTTTATTGAATATTCTTTACCAACTTTATTGAAAATATCTTCCATGATTAGTTTTTCATAAGATAACTTATTGGGATCTTGAATGGACTCTTCTAATTTATCTAAATCAAACCGATCCATTATTTCTCTCTTGAAGATTTCTTCAGTAATCCCTAATTCATCAAAGACGATGTTTATGTTTGGAAGAAAAATAACATCACCACCTTGTTTGAACGCATGAATTCGAAATCGTTCTTTGTAGTTTGAACTTCTAATTATTGGATGGAGTCTCTCAACTTCGTCATAAATATTATCTCTTAATGAATTTAAACTTGAATGGTCTAATCCTCTACAATTATTAGGATGAAAATCGGGTAAGAAGATACAAATGAAATTAGGGTCATTCATAACCATTATTGCATGTCTTTTTAATTGTTCAGGACTAAGAAGGGTTGATTTTGTTCCTAGGTCTCTAATATCAAATTCAATATTAAGGAAGAAATTACTATATTTATCAATAATTCGCTCTTCAAGAAAAAATTTCTCAGGTTGACCCTCAACAAGTATTCTTATATTTAATTGATGGTCGCTCATCATTAAAAACCTCATTACAAAGAATCTGATCGATGAGTTGAAACAATCGTGTTCTTTTCAATATCTTTAAGATCATTAATAGTTTCAACTAATGATTTTTCATCTGATAGTCTTATGACTCGTGTATGTAAACCTTTTCTCTTAAAATAAAAAATTTTCTCCATCTTAAAACTTCTAAGGCTTTCAGAATCATGGGTGATGTATATTAACTGTGCGATATCACTCGATGTTATTGCAAAGTCTACAATAAATTTTCTTATTGCGGGATGAAAACCATTTTCAGGTTCATCAAGCATTATCAATGCAGGTTTTTGTTCATTGAATAATATAGCTAAATAACAAAGTAATCTAATTATTCCATCAGAAGCCCATTTGATAGGGAATAATATTGAATTTGGCCATCCTTTTTCTGAAAATAAGATCTCCCCCTTTCCCTTCATATCTGACATTTTTAGTCTCAATTCTTTAAAATTCGCTATCAAACGCTTTAACCAATTTCCGATGTCTTCAAAAGTATCTTTCTGTTGAAGATTGATGTTTAATAAAACAGAAATTAAGTTCTTGAAATCTTCAGAAAGGATTAAATCATTTGATATTTCATTGAATTCAATAATTTCCTCCTTATTATATCGGTTAGAATCATAAAACCTTATTTTTTCCCAATAATCATAAAACCTTTCGAAAAGAAGAAAATGAATATTTGTTCCATCATTCCTTTCACATAAAAATTTCAAAATACTCCTAGATAGGTAAGAGCCATCCTTTTGAAATTGAGTTTGAGAATCACCTAATCCCAAACCTTTAAAACGGATATTTCCTTTGATGTTTGGATAATTTACCTTAGTTTCCAATGAACCTTTAAAAAAAACCTGTGATTCTTCGAGATGAAATATTATAAATGTATCATTCGCCCAAATAATGTTGGAATTTGGTTCACGAGAGATGCTTGCTTCATAATCATATAAATATCCTCCAATAATGATCTTTAATTTAATAAAAAGTGGTTCATTTTGTCCGATACTTAAAGCATTTTCTAAAAAATTTTTTACATGATAATTATCATTTTCTTTTTTACTAAAGAATTTCATCAAGTCTCTAAAAAAAATAAAAAACTCTGCTATTGAAGACTTACCAGATGAATTTGGGCCAACAAATACATTGTATTTATCAAATTCTATTTTTAAATCGTCAAATAGCTTATAATTCTTTAGTTCCAATGAAACAATTTTGCTAGAGATCATATTCATTTAATTGTATAAGGCAATATACATTTATAAAATATTATGATTGAAATGTTATAAATTCAATGTCTAATGATTCTACATCATTAAAAAAAAAAATATCAAAGAAGTCTTTAAATATTCAAAACAAAGAGATTTGAGCACAAATTAAACTATTTTTTGAATAATGAATTCATTTTATAATTTATTTCTTAAAGAGATTTATTGAGGAAAATAATGAAATTATACCAAAGAAACATATAAAATAAAAAAAAAGGGTTATAATTTAGATTAAAGAATTAAATATTCTTGTATGGATTCCACTTGTCATAGAGTTGGATGTAATCATCGTAATTGAGTTTCACGTAGCATTGATAGTTCACATCGCTTACTTTATGACAAAGGAGGATCTTGCGGTCTTCTCTTGGACATCCCATTTTCTTCCGAAGGGTATTTATCGATTTCCGGAACGTGTGTGCGGAGATCCACTTGTCGATACCTACCCTGGAAACCGTCTTCCGGATGTAACGATTGATGGCTCGCCGAGTATAACGACCTCCTTGAACGGATAAAAATAATGCATCACATCCATCCTGTTTTAATTCCCGTTCCTTTATGTACAATGTCAAGTGGTCGGCAAGTCCCTTCGAATAGTAATAGATGTTCCTTCCTGTCTTGCCTTCCGTTTCCACGTATCTCCGCTCCACGTTCAGGTGTTCGCAGTCAATTCCCAGAAACTCGCCTATCCTCATCCCCGTTTCAGCAAGTAGCCTAAATATCAAGTAATAATAATAGTTATAATTGTAGGAATAATCCAAGATCCGCTTGACATCTTCCCGGGTCATCACCACATCCTTGTTTGATACTGGTTTTTTATGGACAGGTCTCCAGTTCAC
>DXJM01000205.1 GCA_019057355.1 Promethearchaeota archaeon
ATTTTAATAAAGAAATATCTATTTGATTAAACAATTGTTTTATTAAAATAAATAGGAAATAAACTAATATAAACTTTATAGTATCAAAATGTCAAAAAAAATCCTATTTAATATAACTCATTTTCCATTCAGATTGTTTTAAATGTGGTTAAGATCTTACTTTTTGTAATAGTATCCCAACTGATGGAATGTAATTTTTTATCGTCTCTTCAAAAAATATAATCCTTTTTATATTTATTTAACCTAATAATTTTAGGTTTTCGCATTTATTTTTAAACATGAATATATGATGATTTTTTCAATGAGAAAAACAAAAAAAAGAACATTTATCAAGTTATCTGCTTCGGTCATGCTTGTCATCGTATTGACGACTCTTTTTTCCATTCCTGTAATAAGTGTAATCGCGCCCTTAGGAGATATCCTGTTCCCTGGGGGTGGAATTTGGAGAGTTCCTGGAGAAGTTCCAGTGTTTGAAGTCGTTCATGAGCCCTCTCTTTCCGGTGATGTTATTGTCTATCGGGATGAATGGGGCATCCCTCATATCTATGCTTCAAATGAATCGGATTTATTTTTTGCTCAAGGATTTTGCCACGCACAAGACAGGTTTTTTGAGATGGATCTCATACGACGTCAAGTGAGAGGGAAATTATCAGAAATTATTGGAGATATGACCTTGGAAATGGATAAAATGAATCTCGCAATTGGAATGGAATATTGGGCTATTAAAACCGATGAAAAAATGAGAGAACTTCATAAAAGCGGGGAATTACCCATGGTCCCCTTGTTGGATAGATATTGTGATGGAATCAATTACTATTTGAATACTCATCAGTATGAAAAACCGCTGGAATACCAGCTCTTGGATTTTGAGCCCGAGGGATGGACTTCTGTCGATACCTTATGCCTGGTTCAAGAAATGGCACGACAAATGTCCTGGACTTATGAGGATTTATACAGGCTCGTGAACTATAATGCACTCGGGGAAGAAAATTACAGTGAATTATTTACTCCTACTTATGGACAGATTCCAATTTGTCCTAATTATGGTGGGTATGACGATAGTTCTGAATTACCCTACAATGAAGGCACTTTAAAGACAAGTTCTGCCGTTATTAATGCGATTTCGAATCTTTTAGCAGGTATTGAAAGCATCCCTTCAGAAAAAGAGCTAATAGATCTTAAAAGGGAAAATGTTATTGGTTCAAACAATTGGGTGGTAAATGGCACGCTAAGCAAGACGGGAAAACCACTACTCTGTGATGACATGCATCTTTCTTGGATGTTACCTGGAGTATGGTATGAGAATCATCTTGTTTGCTCGGATACAGGTTTAAATACATATGGTTACTCGATTCCGGGTATGCCACTTGTCGCCGTTGGTCATAATGAACACGTGGCATGGGGATTTACAAATACGGGATATGATGTCATTGATTGGTACTTCTATAATGCATTTAATGAGTCACATTATATTTACAATGGTTCTGCTACACCTTATACTACGAGAACGCATGAAATTAAGGTGAAGGGACAAGCTACCGAGAAATTTATCGTAAGAGAAACAGTTCACGGTCCCGTGTTCCAAGATTTTTTAGGAACGAAACTTCCAGAAGAATTAGACCAACCTGGAGAGATCATAATTGCCCCCCGATGGATTGCTAACGGGTATTATTATAACTTGCTTGCGGGATATGGTTGGAATTATGCTAAAAATCGACAAGAGTTTGACATTGCATCAAGTAATTGGACAATATTAGCTCAAAACGTTGTTTATGCAGATATTGATGGAAATATAGCAATCAGACCCACGGGAAACGTGAGTATCAGGGATGATTCAACCCTTCAACCAGGTCATCCTGGTAATGGCATGCTACCATATAATGGCTCAAATGGGGAAGGAGAATGGATTGGTTTAATTCCGTTTGAAGAATTACCAAATTGTGTCAATCCCGATCAATGTTATCTAGTTTCAGCTAATCAGATTGTAGCAGGTCCCGACTGGGACTATTCCACCTACTTTTTACAAAATGAATACGATTCGGGGTATCGCGCAAGAAGGATCAACGAATTACTCAATAATTCTGGTCAAGGGACAATCGGCATAGAAAAAATGAAAGAAATCCAGCTCGATGTCAAATCCACTCCCGCAAGAGCCTTCGTTCCTTATTTTATTAACATAACGGATTCTCTCGATACTTCTTTAAAAACTGATATCATAAAAGCCATCTCGACTCAATTGAAAAATTGGGACTATGACATGGATAAAAATTTAATAGCCCCGACTATTTATCGAGTCTGGCGCCAATTTTACTATGATTTCACATTTGATGACGAGTTTGATGCATTTGATGCAATGCTCAAGCCTCAATTGAACGTTTTAGAACAATTAACGAGGGATAATGGTAGTTCAAAATGGTTTGACGACATCACCACCAATTCAATAATAGAAAATCGCTCAGATATTATTTATAAGGCATTAAATAGCACGATAGACTTTCTCGTGGAATTTTATGGAACGAGCGACGTGTATTCATGGAGATACGGGCAATTACACAAGCTGGAATTTCCCCACATTGCTCCTGGAATGGATGCACTTGGAAAGGGTCCTTTTGAAGGAGATGGTGAAGCTTATACCGTAAATCCTTCTAGAATACGAATAAATAGCGTTACTGACGTTACCACTGCAAAATCTGGAGCATCAATGAGAATGATAGTTGATTTAAGCGATATGGGAAACTCTATTAGTGTGATTCCCTCAGGACAGCGAGGCTTGTCAAATTCAAAACACTATTCCGATCAATTAGAGGAACTTTTCTTGCAAGGAAAGTATCATCGCCAGTATTTTTACAATGATTCCGCAAGTTTTCCTCCTACTCTCATAGAATCAACGATCTTGTTTGTAAATATTCCTGATATGACGAAAATTACACTAGTTACCTACATGATACTCGGGTTATTCATTGGCGTTGCAAGTGTTACGGGAATATGGGGACTAAAAAAGAGTCGCCTCATTTCAAAGTTTAACAAATTAACCAAACGGAAGTGATTGACCATGACAAAAATAGCAAATTGTAAAAGATATTTAGGAAACATGACCGTAGATACCCAGCTTTACCTAGTATCACTTATCGTGTCACTAATGCTTTCTAGTTTTTTTGTTTTAACGGAATACTGGCAATTAATACTTATTGCAGGACTCATTTCAGGTGCCTTGAACAAGAAAATGAAAAAAGGAGCGTTGAGCGGGGCAATAGGTGTTTCACTTGTATGGTTTTTCTTCATGATAAACGCGATTATGACCAGAAATGCTTTCGAAAACTTGGACCAGTTTTCAGCGTTTATCATTGGCGATTTAGGATACGGATGGGTGCTTTTTATCATTATTCTACTTTTAGGTGCATTATTTGGTGCTTTAAGTGGTGCAATAGGAAGCGGAATCAGCATTTTATTAATGCCTATTGTCCAAGATAAGAAAGCTAAGAGTCTTAGTAATAATGAAGAAGCTATTATAAAAAA
>DXJM01000206.1 GCA_019057355.1 Promethearchaeota archaeon
AATTATACATATATTATCTAAAAACACAAAAAAACATATAATAAAACGTCATTATAAGAATTGAATATAAAGATGGAATTAGATACTTCATTAACATCGGGATTAATTCCAATTTCTTTAAAAAATATTGCAAAAAGCGAATTTTAGGTTCTTTTTAAGGTTGAGCACCTGCAACCTGCTTTAAAAAGACCAAGTAGGCGACCGAAAGGATCAAAAAATAGATCCAGAATAAACCGATCGAAATCCAAAAAAAAGAATATAAATTCTATTGAGGAGATATTGAAGACCTCAAAAAGGGAACCTTTATTCAAAAATTAAGCATAGAAAACAGCAATTTATCAAAAATAAAAGGTCTTGAAATTTTTAATAATCTGAAAGTTCTCGAACTCAATGATAATCAAATCTCTAAAATAGAAAATATGGAATCGCTAACTTCATTAGAAAATTTTGTCTTTAGCGAAAATAAGATAAAAAAGGGATTTATTCCGATTTTAAAAATAGGTTAATGCTTTGCTTGAAACTTAAAAAAGTTCCTAATTAAATTTGAGACTAGATTAATGTAGTCATGGGTTAAATAGAATTATTCATATCCTGGAGGGATTGCAAATATATCATGCCATGGAAGCTTAAAGGTGAAAACGGTAAATTCAATAATCGAAATTATGATTAGAATTATAATAATTAATTTCACATTAGTATTATAGTCGAATTTTTCATACCATCTCTCAAGAATAAGAACTGGAAATATCGAGATAAAACATATTGAAATTGAATAGATTACTTCTAAAAAGACTAAAGTAATATGACCAAACATCGAACCGATTAAATAAAAAAACATGCTCATGTAAGAGACTAAAAAGGCGGATAATAGTCTTGAAAATAAAAATTTTTGCCTATCTTCTATTTGGTTTCTAAAAACAATAAATTCAATCAAGCTGAGTAAAAGATAGACATAAAATCCAATTTTCATGTGTTGATATATCGATTCACTAGTACCGCTGAAGAGTGCTATCACGATATTGGGAATCCACTCATATAAATAATGCAATAAGGAAAATAAGAGTAGATAAACGATTGCCTTTCCCGGAATGTAATATTTACTTTCTATATTTAACTTTACATTCACTTTTATTCCCAAAACTTTAACATTATAAATTTAAGTTACTTTAAAATGACTATTTTATTAATAACCTTTTTATTCTTTCAGGCAAAATAAACCCACAATAAAATTCAATTGCACTCGACATCAAGAGCAATCTGAAAATAACTAAGGAAACAGGAGTGGTTGGCATCGTGGCATCTAATATCCCTCCGATGGCAAAGGAAGGAAATGCTATCAATAAAAATATTCCTTTCCATTTTGTTTCAACCTCTCCAATTTTAATAGTTTTAATCGCAAATGCAATTCCGCTTATCAGAATTATTGAAATGATTGTTACTAAAAAAAATCCCATCAAAATATTATTACTACGAGTATCTACAGCCGATTCCTTGATAGCTATGAGATTTACATTTGTAAATAACAATATTACAAAAATTATATAAAAAACCGTTGAAAATAGAATAATGCTAATGAGAATAAGTTTTTGTTTCTTTTTCATGATGAAATTTGTGAAGGCCATCATCCACGTTATTACTCCAATAGGTAAGGGAATGAAATTGATCAATAAAATGGCTTCAAGGGGAAGTCCTTCACCTCCATTAAAAAATGCTACAATGAACGAAATGCTTGTTCCGTACCATCCTGAACAAAAAAAGATCCATGCAATTCCAACATAAAGGAGATTGATATTTTTCTTTTCAGAGTATTTTTTTATAATACTCAGCCCTACAAGTATAGTTATTGACACGAAAATGAGGCCAAATATTCCATTTGCAATATCTAAAGCGTTAATCATCTTTTCTTTTCACAATATCAACTAATTAAAACCATTATGGTAATTGAACTATTTAAATTTACTCTCCGTTCAGGATAAATGTTATATCTACTTGAATGAATTCTCTATTTAAATACATGAAAGCTTTCATTTTATTCTTTCTTGCATCCATAATTGACCAAATCAATCTTCTAAAACTCTTAAAAAAATCTAAATGTTCCATATTTTTTAAGTCTGTAGAGCTTGGATGATTTCCTGCAGGATGAGAATGAAATATGCTGATCAAGTTCAAATCATGTTCGAATTTAGCTGTTTTACACATGTTATCCAGTTTTTCCTCTTCGTTGATAAGAAAAGCGACTGGAGATTTTCGATCAGACTCAATACATTCGAATTTCTTGGCACTATATTGATATAAATAATCTTCACTTTTTCCGGGATTTTCAATCTGATTGATCATGCCAAATATTAATCCACAAGCTTCATTAGGCCTAGCTTTTTTCACGCACTCTTTTAATTCCTGGTAAATGTCATTATTAATAACTAATACTATATCTTTCTCAAATCTCATCATGTTAATTGACAAGTATTTTTTTAAATTAACGTTAAAGCGGCATTTAGCGTGGCTAATCTTGCTTTTTGAGGGCTATTACCTAAACCGATAATAATCACATCGTTAGATTTCAAATCAATATCCGACAACTGATTTTTGAAATATTGTTGAACATTATCGCTAATTTCAATATTATTCAATTCTCCTTCTGAAAATGCATGGGTGGGGAATATAAAATGATTTCCATTGTAAATTAGACATGTCGCTCCAGAACCATTTAATTTAATAGCAGCATCTCTTTGTGCTACACCATTTGTAATTCTTTTCGCGGCATTTCTGATTAAACAGAAATATGGGGTCATGCCCTCAATTTCTATTAAAATATCTTTTAATATGGTTGAATCTGCTTCTTGCAAGATGGGGATGATCTTTTTAAATTTATCCAAATACTCCTTTCCTTTCTTTGTTAATTGATGCCCTTTTTTCTGATTTTTATTGCTTACTACTGAAATAAAGTTGATAGTTTTATTTAATTTGGTGATTAAGGATTTTGCAGTACCAGATCCGATTAAAAGCTCTTCTTTCAGGCGATATCTTCCAATGCCTTCCCTTTCTCCAAGTTCACCAAAAAGATAAATGGCTAGAATTATATGAATATAATCAAAGGAAGGTTTAATTGTTAAACTACCGAAAAGAATATCTAATTCTTCAAGCAAGAGTAGCCCTACACGTTATTTTTAAAATTATGTTATATTAATATTATTGCAAGAGAATCATGTCTTATCATTTTTGGCTACAAATGTCA
>DXJM01000018.1 GCA_019057355.1 Promethearchaeota archaeon
GATTTTAAAAATAGAGAAGGAAACTATTGATGACATTTTAAATGAATATTTTGAGAAATTGCTCAATAAAGAAGATGAACTTTTAATTAGAGATTTTATTGAACATTTAAAAGAGTTTTCAACCAATAAAAAGGCAAAAAGGCTTCATCCTATCCTACTCATAGCCGCTTTTAGCGGAATTAGTAATCCCATGTATCTTGAAGAAAAGATCGATCACGTGCGAGAAACATCAATCGCTATTGAATTATTGCATGAAGGACATTTAATTCACGATGACTTGATTGATAATGATAATGTAAGAAGAGATACCCCAACATTTCACATTCAGCTTGAAAATGAAATGGAACGAATCTATAAAGGTCAAGATCTTGAGAAAAAAGAACACTTTAAAAAGTTGTATGGAAGAGACTTGAGTATATTGGGAGGATCTTTAGGATATTTATTAGGTTTAGACGTGTTAAAATCCTCCCTCTTTTCAAATAATATAAAATTGCTTGCAATAAATGAATACTCTGAAGCTCTTAATAAGTTGATTCGAGGCCAAATTATCGAAGAATACATGGAAAATCATAAAATAATAATGTCAATGGGACAATATTTAGACATTGCAGAATTACAAAAAGCCTATATTTTCAAGAAAGCTGTAAAAATTGGAGCGATATTAGCCAGGGGGAACATGCATTATCAAGTGCGTCCATTATCAGATGCGATGTTAAAGATTGGACAAGCTTATGCTATTAAAGATGACATTTTAGATGTTAAAGGTGATATCCTAAGACAGAAAAAGAATTTTTTATATATCATTGCCATTCAAAGTACAGACGAGGAGCAATCAAAAATTCTGAACGAGGTTTTTAATAAATCTGAACCATTGAATAAAACTGATTTAAAAGAAGTTGAGACCATATTTATTCAAACAAATGCTTATGTAATTGCTCAACATTTTAGCCAAAATTTAATTGAACAAGCTAAAAGAGACTTATCGGAAATTTATCCAGATCTCAACAAGACCCAAAAGGTTTTTTTCAATGAATTCTCAGATTATGTGTTTAGTAGAAATTTCTAATCATTCTTAACTAAAAAAAACTAGTCTAATTAAGAAGATCCATACAATTTTTTTATATGATATGAGCAGGAAAACCTGAAAATTTTAACATTAAATTTGTTAAATCCTTAAAAACTTCTAGTACATTATAATTTTCAAGCGCACTCGTCGGATAGAAACCGTTTAATTCTCTTTTTTTGATATACTGATTGATCCTATCTTTCTTTACATGCTGCCATTCGGGAACTTTCTCTAAAATATCGCTCTTGCTTGCGACTAAAATTATGGGAATATCAGGATTAATCGCATTATCCCTGATTTGTTGATACCAGTCATCCAATTGTTCAAAAGATGAATAATTGATAGAATCAAAGACTAAAAGCGCTCCATTTGCTCCATCGATAAACTTTTTTATTAAAGATTTGAACTTATCCTGCCCTGACATATCAAAAATAGAATTACTTACAAACTTCTCTTTCTCAGGAGGATGATAATCGAGATCCTCCATTTGGATTTTTAGATAGGTGCTATGAAAATTTATACCAATCGTCATTTCCGTGTTCATATTAAACGAGTTGAAGCAATACCGGTTAAATAGACATGTCTTTCCTACACCACCTGCACCAAGTATGACAATTTTGAACGTGTATTCAATATCCTTTTCAGCAGCCCACATTAATAATAAATTATAGTAATTATTAGAATAATTATGTAAAATAGTTTATAATTAAAAAAAATGTGTATTTTTTCGATTCTTTATCATTCAAATAAAAAATTGATGATCTGCACCTATCTGATATAAACATTAAATCTAAATTTCTAGAGGTATTTAATTAAATTAAGGTATAATTCATCATTATTCAATTTAAAATGAACAAGCGATTTCTATGTCAGAATCAATTCCTCCCTCTGTTGTAATGTATAGACCTCCTGTAGAAGCATATTCCCTCTTAATTGCCGTCACTGGGGGATGTTCATGGAACAAGTGTAAATTTTGTGGAATGTATAAAAACGCTGATGGCATTCCTATTCAAGCACATGCAATAAGACCCCTTGAAGATGTCTTGCAGGATATTGATACATTTAGTGCCAAAAAATATCATGGATATCCCGTGTTTTTAGCAGGAGGAAATGCAACCTCTGCTCCAACCAATTATCTTGTAGAAATAATAAAATACATAAAAGAAAAACTAAAAAATGTTCCTCGTATAAGCTGCTATTGTAAAGCATTAGACGTGCTTAGAAAAACTAATGATGACCTCCGTTCATTAGCAAGCACAGGATTAACTATAGTATATATGGGATTAGAAAGTGGTTCAAATAAAATCCTCAGGATCATGAAGAAGGGGACTAATGCCGAATCATTCATTAAAGCAGGAAAGAGAATTTTAAATGCTGGAATCAAGCTTAGCATGTACGTGTTGCTTGGTTTGGGCAGCTATGAGTTGTCTGAGGACCATGTTTCAGAAACTGCAAGGATTCTCACTGAAATTAACCCGACTATCTTTAGATTTAGAACATTGAATATTGTTCCAACGGCACCACTCTGGAAAGAATGGAAAGCGGGAAATTTTAAGTTATTGAAGCCTGTTGATTGTTTAAAAGAAGAAAGGGAAATTATAGCCCGCTTAGGTGAAAATGTCACCTCCCAAGTATATAATGATCATGTCAGCAATTATTGTTCAATAGAATCCTCTAACATTAAAGAAGATCGTGAGGCGTTTATTAAGACATTAGATCATTACTTAAACAACCCAACTATTAAAAACCTCCCTCGTGAAAATCGAATAAGCTTGTAAATTTTAGATTTTTTTTTTTATTTTTTAGGGTGATTAGTTTAATTTAAAATAAATTAAC
>DXJM01000207.1 GCA_019057355.1 Promethearchaeota archaeon
AAAGATTCGCGGCTAATTATAAGTTGACTGTTGGAGTAGACATTTTAACAAAGGATGTAGAATTTCGACCAGGAGAAATTGCAACTTTAAGCATCTGGGATATTGGTGGTCAGCAAAGGTTTGAATTTATTAGATCAACATTTTATAAGGGTGCTGCTGGTGCTTTATTAGTATTTGATCTTACAAGAGAACAGACTTACCAAGAAACTAGGAAATGGTTGACAGAAATAAGGCAATTTGCAGGGGCTGATCTTCCATTTGTCTTCATTGGAAATAAAGCAGACTTGATTGAAGATGTTGGAGAGGTTATTGATCGAAACGAGGCTCGTACTTTTGCTGAAAGTGAAAATAGTATTTATATAGAAACCTCCGCAAAAACAGGCATCAACGTGGATGAAGCATTCACAGAATTAACTCGTAGAATCATTGATTCGAGAACATGAAAAGGATAAATATCTATTTTTATTTTACAATTCTTAGTATATAATTTCTCTCTTCTATTGTTAGGTAGTCTAAAAATTAGATTTCCTTAATTTCAGTTCATTTAAATAGAGTGCCAAAACCATTTTACAGTCCAGTTTTTGTTCTTTATGAAAATAACCGTTTATCATGAAAGGTTTTTTATCTCAACATCTTCACAAAGCTCCTCGTGTATTACTTGAATTGCCTCTATCAATTTATTTTTATTTATTACAAGAGAAAGATTTAACTCCTCGAAACTTTGCGATATTGCTTTTACGTTTATACCTTTTTTATCCAATGCATCGAATAATATCGTTTTCGTCCTATTCTCGAGTATTTTTGAACCTGTTATGTTAAGAATTGCGACATCTTCATATTTAATTCTAAAAAAATCCTTGAAATATTTATTATTGGTAAGGGCTGAAATCGCTTTCTGGGAGTCTTCAGCTTTTATAACAAAAGAAGTACTTATTTCAGAAGCGCTCTGAGAAACTAATGAAACACTAATCCCATTCTTTGCCATCTCTTTAAAGATTCTTGCCAGTACTCCTGGAATATCAACCATAGATCCTGAAATAATGGTTATTATCGTTGCTTCTTCTATAGCTGAAACCCCCTTGATTTCTTTAATATCTGTTTTTTCTGAGATACGAGTAAAGTTGGATTTTTCATCGGGATTCTCAAAATTGCGAATCTCCAAAGGTATTTTATTTTTTTCCAAGGCTTCAAGACATTTAGGATGAAGAACTTTAGCTCCAAAGTTTGCTATTTCCTTGGCTTCGGAATAATCAATATTTTTTATGACAGAAGACTTCGGAACATACTTCGGATTAATCGCAAGCAAACCATCTACATCTTTCCATAAAATCACTTTAATATCTTTATCTTTTCCAACATCGAAAAGGGCACGAGCTAATATTGTTGCAGTATAATCAGATCCCCCTCTCCCTAAAGTCGTGATATATCCTATCTTATTACGTCCTATGAAACCCGTGATACAAAAGATAAAGTCTTTTGCATCTGTTTCCAATACAGGAATGATTTTATCGTGTATTCTATTATTTGTTAAATCATATAAAGGATAAGCGTTGTTATAGTTGTCATTGGTTATTATTATCTTATTAGCAGGGATAAAGACGGCATCTAATCCTTTACACTGGAGGTATTCACTTAAAATATACGTAGATAAGACTTCTCCAAAGCTTGTTACGTAATCAACATAATACGGTTCTAATCCAAACTCTTTTATATCTGCCAGCACGTCATCTAACGCACTTAATTTAGTATCAATCCAATCCTTTGCCCTCCTATAATTAAGAGTATCCTCGGGTATTATTTGTTCAATCACGTCGATGTGACGCTTTTCAATGAGGGCAATATTTTTGTCTACAGTAGAATGCCCTTGTTCTCTAATTGAATGTGCTGTTTTTAAGAGCAGATCCGTTATGCCATTAAATGCTGAAGCAACGTAGATTTTCTTTGAATCTTTATACAATTTAGTGATTTCGTAAATCCTATTAAATGCTTTCTCATTTACTAAACAACTTCCCCCAAATTTCATTATAACTATAGGCATAAGTTTCTCCCAGGTAAAAATATGATATAATCAATGAATTATATCTTTTATTTTTTAATTATATTTAATAAAACCTGCATATGCACGAAGAAGAATCGAAAATTAGATCACTTAGCATTGTACCATTATTTTGATGAGTTTATCTACCTTTTCTTTTATCATTGGATCGATGTCTATAATAACGATTCCCTCCGGTATTGGCTCTTTTGCATCAGTTATTGGTGGTTGACCATATACCACAAAATTTTTAGTTCCTTCTTTTAAAATAATTTCTCTCACTAAAGGTAGTACTAATAAATCCTCCTCTCCTTCAATTATTTTCAGTAATGTTCTTTTATTTGAACCAATTATTTTATTTAAAAGATCAAAACTCTCTTTTCTTATTATCCCTTGAGGATTTATGAATTCATATACCTCTTCAAAAAAATCTTCAAATGATATCCTTATAATTTTTCTTTGCGTTTTTTCATCGATTATGCTTAATTTAATGAATTTTTTCAAAAAATTATTGTTTATAAAGTCCATTGTGACGATATCGCCTACACTATATACATTTAGCGAAAATCCTGCACTTAAATATTCTTTTAAAAATGTTTCCACCTCAGAAAGAGTTTCTTCTCTGGTTCCGGAAAAAAGTTTTCCTAAAGGATGGGAAAATTTTTGCCGTTCTTCATTTGGAATTCTTAATCCTTCCATAATTACAAGGAAAAATAGTATTCAAAGTTTTAAAAAGTAATTGTTCAAAAAAATTCTTTTTTTTTTCATGAGAAAGTAACAAATTCTATAGATCATTATCTTTAATGATGATCGACCTTCACTTACATTCAACTTGTTCAGATGGATCAGATTCTCCTTCAGAGCTGGTTGAAATTGCGTTAAATTCAAATAGAAATATAAAAGCAATAGCATTGACTGATCATGATTCCATTTACGGTTTAGAGGATTTTCTACGTCGTGGTGAAGAAGAACCCATAATATGCATTCCTGGAATTGAAATTTCCATTAAATATGAGCCAGAAAAAGAAATTAAAGATGTACACGTAGTAGGACTAAATATCGACCATGAATCTCGAGAATTGATTAATACTCTTAAAAAACATTTAAAAGGGCGAATAGAACAGAAAAAAAGGATTTGTTCTCGTTTAAGAGAAGAATTTGGTTTTACCATAACTTTTAACGAAATAAGAAACTTGGCAGGAAACAACTCTATAGGGAAGCCTCATATTGTTGAAATATTGATTAAAAACAATCCTCAAGAGGCTAGAAAATACACTCAAAATGAGTTATTTCAAATGATTAGTATTGGAGGAAAAGCGCATGTTTTTCGGGAATTTGAATTAAATTTAAGAGAAGCGACTGAATTGATTGCATCTGCGGGAGGCATTACAATTTTAGCTCATCCGGGAATTTATGAGGTGAAAAATAGAAAAAAATTCATTTTAGAATGCATGAAATGCGGCATAAAGGGATTGGAAGTTGAATATACCTATGCAAAAAATAGACCGTATTATAACACGAGCAAATCAGAACGTGTTCAGGAATTTTTTCACAATTATTATCGTGGATTGGCTGAAAAATACGATTTAATCAAGTCTGGAGGTTCAGATTATCATGGTAGGAAAAAACAAATAAATATTGGGGATGCCCACGTTCCTGATATATATTTAAAAAATATTTTATAAGAGTAAAGAAAAATTTAGAAATC
>DXJM01000208.1 GCA_019057355.1 Promethearchaeota archaeon
AATTTTTTATTTATTAATTCTTGATATTTTATATGAGTCATTTTGGCAATTAGACACCATTTATAATCTTTTTTTACTTTATCTTGCCCTGCAGAACCAAGTTTCTTTCTTGTCCTTTTACTTTTCAATAAATAGAGTATTTTATTTGCTAAATCCTCAGGATTGTCAAATTCTGCTAGTAATCCATCTTTATGATTTATAATGACTTCAGGGGTTGCCCCAATATTTGCTCCAATGACGGGTTTTCCTGAAGCCCAGGCTTCCAAAAAAGCTATTCCAAATGCATCTGAACGACTTGGCATTGCATAGATGTCTGTTTCTTTAAAAGCAGTAATTTTTTTCTTGTCAAAATATCCGTTTAAATTTTCAGGAGTAAGATTAATGATTTTAGTAGTAGCGTTAGGATTTTTTTTTATTTTAGATAATTCTCTATTATATGCCATCGTGCTTGGTCCAATGAATACAAAATAGGTGTTCTTTTTTTTTTAGAACATAAGGAATTGCTTTTAATAGAGATAGAGCTCCTTTTTCATAATTTTTATATCCACAATACAAAACCATTTTAGAGTAAGTCCCTTTATTCTTTAGAAACGTTTCCTTAAAACTATATGTCTTTTCATGCTTCCCCATTGATTGATTAAATTTTTCAAAATCTACGCCCATTGGGATTACAGTTATTTTATCAGGTTTAATACCTATTTTATCAACAAGCACCTCTTTTTCTTTATTTGTACAAGCAATAATCAAATCAAATTTGTTTAAGAGGCCTGATATATTTAAATTCATATATCGGGGATTTGAAAAGTGGAAAAAGGGAGTAACTACTATGGGAATGTTAAATTTTTTCCCTATAATCAAACTCATTATTAGATTGAAATATGGAAAAAAAGTACTATGAATGAGGTGATATTTTTTGGTGGATGCATTCAAAAAATGTTCTATTAAATTTGGCAAAAATGGACCATTTTTAAGATATTCCATGAGAAGTTCATCTGATAATCCTAATGATTTGCACTCATCTAAGTTTTTAATAAAATTTAGTTTATCTTGATCTGAAATATCATAATTTATAGGAAACCTGTTAATAATGAGGTTATTAACTTGATCATAATATTCTTCACTAGAATGAAGGATTTTTCCATGAGGTTCTCTAAGTGCTTTAAAATCAATTGCATTTGATGTTGAAATGTCTATTTTATACCCAAAATCCTTGGTTAAAATTTCTGCCATCCTTTGCAAATAAAATTCCGCTCCTGAAATTGAGGGAAAATATCGTGTTGGTAAATATAAAATATTATGTTCCATAGTAAAAATCAAATTCTTTTTATATTCAATTCAATATTATATATAAAACAAATGTCAAAAGATTTATTATTAACAATTTATGATAAAGTGAAAGCAAAAGGATTACTCGATGATGAGCTTATTAATTACATAGATTCGTTATTTTCGGAAAGGATTAATCAGGTACTAGATGTCGTTGAAAGAGACTTTTATAAATATACATTTAATCCTTCAAATAAAAGCATCTGGACTGTTGCTACAAGCTCTAATTCTAAAAATTATTACTTGATTTATCCAAAATTATATTGTTCTTGTTGGGACTTCTATAAAAGAGTTGTAGTTGAAAGAAAACGATTATTTTGCAAACATATTTTAGCACAAACAATATGTGAAGCACTAAACAACTTTAAAATAATACAATTGAAAGATGAGGATTTTAAAAAATTCATCAAAGATTTTAAATTAGATTTCTAAAATTTCAGCATTATTAACTGCTTCTTGAATTAAAGTATCATATTTTATTCTAATTTCTGCGTGCAATACCTCAATTAATTTGGCATGGGTCTCCGGATATTCTGGATAATAGTGACACCCAGAGGATTTTTGAGAGATAGCTTCATATAATCCAAGATGTTTATTAATAACAATTACATCTTCCTTGTTAAATCCAATTAAAGGCCTTAATACAATATAGTCTTGTATTATATCATTATAAGAATGCAAATTATCAAGAGTTTGACTAGCTTGCTCACCTAAGATATCACCGGTCACGATGATGTTCGTTCCTTCTCGCTTCCCTATTTCTTTGGCAATTTTAATCATTAATCTTTTACATAAAACGCACGTAAGTTTACGAGGGCAGTTTTGTATGATATGGGATAAATTAAAATCATGATCGACGAAGTAGGTTTTTAATTTATAGTCCGTATAGCTTGTCAGAATCTGGAGGATTTCGATTACTTTTCTCTTCAAAGAATGGGATCTATCATCTGAAGTTAAAAATGATAAGCATATTGGTTTAAATCCTCTTTTTAACATAAGATATGTTGCAACTGGGCTATCTAAACCCCCAGAAATTAAAGAAATAAAGGAATTTAATTCACTCACCATCCTATTTATTTTTTTCTTCTGATCGTATTTCAACTCTTTCCCATGTCTCTAAAGCTTTATTAAAATTATCTAAAGTTATACTACGCGTAATTTTAATTTGTTTTTCTGCCTCGAGCTTTTTCATTTTAAATTGTAATTTTTTATTTTTTCTAAAGAATTTTTCCGCTTTAGGATACTCATCTTGAAAAATCACTTTCAATCTCTCAATGTCAATATTCTCTAGTTCATCATAGTTAGATATTATAAAAGTGCACAGAGGATCAATTGAGATTTCAAATTTAAATGCATCTAGAGTTCTTAAGGAAAGAGGATAAGCTTGACATGCATGTGGTTTTTTATCATGAATAGAACATCCTTGATCTTGTTTAAAGAACGGACAATGCCCGAGAGGTTCTAAGATGATTCTATAAGTTAATACAAGAATTTTTGAATTTAATTCATCAGGAAAGACTAAATCCTCTTTTACGGTAAAATTTATTCCTCTCTCTTGAGCAATTTCTATCAGACAGTCCACTTCCTCAGGATAAAGGGGTATTCTTTTTGCTCCATGACAATCGGGAATTTCATGACAACAGATTCCGCATTTTAAACATTTATACTTCAAGGATTCCATTTTTTATGTTTAACATGTTTATAAATAATTTGAAAGTCAATTAACATAGAATAATAATTAATACAATAAATTTTCGGAAAAAAGGTATTATCTATGTATGAGTGAATAAATTACTTTTATAGCACTCTCACGGGGATAATACATGATTATAAAAGATGGGAAAAAAATCATCATTATAATAACATACACATTGGATCTAAATGAAAAAATGATAGATGAGGATGATGGCATTAGGATAATAAAAAATTCTGATTTTGAAAAATCAGATTTTATTAATCCCACTTGCATTTTAGGTATGCCTGGCATAGCAGATGTTGGAAAATTTGCGTTGGATTCTCTAATAGGCCAACTTAATGCTCAGAGTTATATGGATGTTATATTTGATGATTATCCCGCAGGAGCAATTGTAGATGATAGTATTTTATCCGCTCCTAAAGCTGAAATTTTAGTTTGGAAAGATCCTGATCACATAAGAGATATTGTTTTAATTACGGCAGATGCTCAATCACTTACACCAAAGGGAATATATAGAATATCTTTTTTTATAACATCAATTCTTAAAGACCTTGGAATAAATCTTGTAATTTCACTTGGAGCCTATCCAGTATCCACAAAGAAAATGATTGCAAAAGCCCCTACAATCTATATTACATCAACTAGTAAGGAGATTCTCGACAATTTTATCTTAAATGATAATTGTGAGAAGATTCAAAAAGGAGTAATCATAGGCGCAAATGGGCTCATTCCAACTTTAGCAAAAGCTCGTTTTGGAATTGAAGGAATTGTTTTTCTGGCTGAAACGGATAATGTTGCAATGATTAATGAAGATATTACTGATTTGAGAGCTTCGATTACCTTATTGGAAATGTTGAAGAAATCATTTACTTTACCTATCAAGAAAAAATATTCTCTTGATAATTTAGATGACATAACAAAAAATCTTCAAAACAAGAGAGAAAAATTAGAAAAAGATCTTGATACTTTTCAACTTGTGGCTTCTGATGCGGAGGATAAACGAAAATCGTTGTATATTTAACTTATTTAAATTTTATTCTTACTTTTAGATAAAATATTTTAAAGGTGCCATGTTATTTCTCTATTATGAGTTATGTATGTGCAAGAAAAAGTTGTGGAAAGGAAGTATCAAAAAAAGAGTTGAATGCACTTCCTGGAATAAAATGTAGCCATTGTGGATTCAGAATCTTGTATAAAAAAAGACCTGAAATAATAAAGCGTTTAAAAGTTATTTAAAGGTTTCAAGATTTTTCATACAATTAGCTGAAAATCTAAACTCCTCATCAGTTCTTTATATCGGTTTCGAATAGTTGCTTCTGTCACGCCTGCTGCAATAGAGATTTCTTTTTGTGTCCTTCGTTCTCCTTCTTGTAAAGCTGCAACATATAATGCTGCTCCAGCTAATCCTGTTGGAGCTTTTCCTGAGGTTAATCGTGTTTTTTTCGCTAATTCCAAGATCAGCGCTGCCCGATTTTGGGTCCTTCCAGACAGGTTTAACTCGGCACAAAATCTTGGAACAAAATTAGTTGGCGAAGACACTTTTATATTCATTTTTAATTCTTGTAAAATTAATCTGTAACAACGTGCAATTTTTTTTTTATCAACAGATGCAAATTCTAAGAAATCATCTAAAGTCTTTGGAACATGGTTATGTCTACAAGATAAATAAATTGAAGCTATTAACATCGCTTCAATGGATCTTCCTCTAATAAGATTCTTGTTAGCCATTTTTCTATATATGTATGCGGCGGATTCTTTTATATCCTTTGAAATATTCATTTGAGAGGAGAAACGATCTAGTTCATTCATTGCATGTGCTAAATTTCTATCAATACTTTTATTGGTCCTTGTCCGAACATTCCATTTCCTGAGGCGATAGACTTCAGCCTTCATTTTGGGACTGATAGTTTTCCCAAAAGCATCTATATTCTTCCAGCCAATCATCGTGCTGAGTCCTTTATCGTGTAATGTTAGTGTGGATGGTGCTCCAACACGTACTTTTCGATTAATTTCATCAGAAGAAAATGCTCTCCATTCAGGACCAAAATCAATGATTTTTTGGTTTAAAACTAGACCACATACGTCACAAATTAATTCTGCACGTGTTTCATCATGAATTAAATTCTTATTACCACATTCACTGCAACAACTTAAATTATTTTGAGACATTTTTACACGGCTATAGATAAAACTACTATTCTTTAATTTGTATAATTAAAATAGCATTTTTAAATGTTTGCGTTTTAAAGATTTTTCCATTAATAAAAAATGCATTATTTTAGAAACATTTTTCCAATTTTAAGAAAAATTTTTAATAGAATGCCATCTATATTTTACATGATGCGACATAATTATAAATCTCACGGAAAACATTGCTATCTTCGTTCTTTTAAAACAAATTGCAAAAAATGTGGACAAGAAGTATTGTATTGGGAATGTACTCATGGGAGTAAGCTTTTTTTTAATTATCCACCCTATGGGAAATTGATTAGACATTTTTGTCGGGAGAATCTGAGCTCAATTAAGAAAAAGTCATATCCAATCTTAGTGAAAAGCCCAAATAAAAATCTGACAAAATATTCACCAAGTTGTCCGGTCTGTGGCAAGTTATTTAAGAATGAAGAAGATATATCAGAACATTTGAGACAATTAAAAAATAATGATGAGATCCACAAGGTATTTTTTGATACTGGATATAAAAATCAGAATAATAGTGAAATCAAAAAACCTCCTTCAAAAAGAATCCCGAAATTTGGTAGAATCACGATTAAAGAGAAAAATAATGATTTATCCTAGATATTATAAACACAAGATA
>DXJM01000209.1 GCA_019057355.1 Promethearchaeota archaeon
AATTCAATCTAATGAATATAGAATATTTAATATTATAAGAAAAAACCTATATTCATATAAATTAGAAAAGGGTTAGAAATTTCTGATTCTAGGATATGTTAATATAAAAAGAAAGAAGAAAATAAAGATTGAATTATTTTTCCAATCCTCCAATGAGCTTTAGCACGAGGTAATATCCATTCTTTATGAAATTTATTACAAAAATGCCTAATCCATCTAAGATAATGAGAGTTATTCCGATAAAAAGACATAATTGTGAAGTGGAAAAAGTTATAACTGTCTGTGAGGGATCGATGCTAATAATGATAGAATAAATGAGCATTCCGCCAAAAATGACTAACCCAATAACGATAATGATGATACTAACTAAAAAAGCAAAGGCGATAATAGTTATTGCTTTTTTTTTTATATATTTTTCATCGACTTCTTTAGCTTTAAAAGTCCATATCAATATTCTTTTTCGTCCTCTTTTAAAAAATCCATAGGAAAATACAATAATGAAGAAGAGACCGGAGAAAAGTAATCCAAAGATCATTATAATTAAACCTGGGTTTAATGAAAAAAGCCACTGAGTTATCTTGGTTTCTCCTAAGAGCCAGTCCACAATTACCCATATAAATCCTGTAATTGTTACTATTATTGCAACAATGAATAAAATGTAAAATGCCGTTGCTATTTTTATTTGAGTAAGGGTGTACTGAATTTTTTTTTCTTCACTCATATGACATTTCAGTTTTTTTTAATTTATTATTTTTAATAAAAATATAGATAGTTGTGTATTAAAAATTTTAGTAATTAAGATAGGATAAATTCTTGAAAATAATTCGATTAGATTTATGTGAAAAGATCATTAAACTTCTTGTATACTTCTTTACTTTCCAAGATATGATAAAGTTCAGAAGAAAACTTATAGATTTTCTCATAATAATCACGTCTATCGTTATTGGGCAAGAATTTCTTATCAATTTTACAAAGACTTTCAGCAGCTTTTTTAACGTCCGAAAATAATCCTGTTCCAGATGCCGCTAATATGGCGGCTCCTAAAGATGTGGCTTCTTCAAGTACATTCCTCACGCATGTAAGGTTTAAAACATCTGCGTAAATTTGATTCCAAAGATCGGAACGGGATCCACCTCCAGTTACTTTCAATTCTAAAGGATTGAGATCGAGATCCTTGAATACTTCAATATTTCGTTTTACCTCGTATGCAACACCTTCAAGTACTGCTCGATATAAATCCCTTCTTTTGTGCCCTAAGGACAACCCAAAGAGGAGCCCTCTTGCGTATGGATTCCAATACGGAGCACCTGCTCCAACTAAATGGGGGATCATTAATAGTCCATTAGCACCGGGAGGAGATTTTCTTGCTTCCTGATCTATAACAACATAAGGATCTTGGTCAACTTTGGCTGCAAGGCATTCTTGATATCCAATTTCGTCTCTAAACCATTTAAGAGCAGCACCTGAAGTGAAAATGCTTGCCTCTTGAACCCAGGCATTTGGTATGGCGTGACAACTGCATAATACTCGCTTTTTAGGATCAAAAGAAGGTTTATTCAAATATGCAAGAATGAAGCTTCCTGTTCCAGTTGTACATTTTACATCTCCCGGAGAAATTACACCTACACCTAGAGCCGCAGATTGTTGATCCCCCGCGCCTGAAACAACCAATGTATTTTTGTGAAAGCACGTCTCATTATTGGTTATGGTATCGATGTTAACTCCACTTTCAATTGCATCGGGCATTTTATCCAAATCAATTTCAAGTTCTGTAGCAATATCATCTGAATATTTCAAATCATTTATATCAAATAACATTGTTCTTGAAGCATTTGAATAATCAGTAACAAATTTTCCCGTTAATTTAAAAAGAATAAAATCTGATACTAGCAAGAATTTATGAGTTTTTTGGTAAATCGAGGGTTTATTATCTTTAAACCACAAGATTTTAGTAGCAGAAAAATAGGGATCGATTGTAAGACCGGTAGTTTTATAAATTTTATTCGAACCGAGGGTTTTTTTAATAAATTCAACTTGTTTAGTCGTCCTCCTATCCTGCCAGACTAATGCATTATGAAGGGGTTCACCATTTTTATCAACCGGAACGATGGTTTCCCTCTGGTTTGTTATTGAAATGCTCAGTATATCCTGATTATTTATTTTACTTTTATTAATTGCATTATCAATCGTTTTTTTTAAAGCAGACCACCATAATTCAGCATCTTGTTCTACATGCGATGGAGAAGGAAAAAAACTATTCCATTCTTGATAATCACTTGAAATTACCTTACCCTCTAAATCAAAAATGAATGTCCGACATCCTGTCGTTCCTAAATCGAGAGAAGCTACATACATGTTTTGTAATTATTTAGATTGTTTTTTTTTAATCACATAGTTTGCTATTGCATGATCCTTTTTAAAATATCATTTTTAAAATTATTTAAATTTTGTATGAGAAAAAGTACATAAAAAAAACATCGATTGTATTTAATGAAATGTAATAACATGATAGCGAGGAAAGTTCGAGTATTACCCTTGATAACCACACCGAGGACAGATTATTTTACCCCCTCCTATTCTATAATTCTCTAATCCTACGAGTAATTCATTACATATGGGACATCGGGGAGAAAAAGAAGGAAACCATTGCCCTTGAATATTTGGTATGTTACCTATGAGATGAGTTTTTTTCAATCTATCTAATTGATTGGGATCAATTTTGTAGAATTGAGATTCCTCTGCAATTGATTTTCCTTTTGGGCCGAGAATCATTAGGAATTTTACTTTTTTAGGGGTATTGAGCAAGGAAAAAATTCTAAGGATCGCATCCTTTCCATGCTCCGAAAATAAAGTGCTTAATTCTGGAGGAGCTAGAGCAGCCAAAATGGATTGAGTCGGTTGGGCCTGTAAGGTAACCTTTTGAAATAAAAATTGATACATTCTGCCTTGATCGTCAAATGCCCAGAGAAAAATCCATGAAGAAATATCATAATCTTCGTTTTTTGGACCAACAATTCTTTTTATGGACTGTAAGTATGAGTAATGCCCTTGTTTATGCGTGTTTGAAATTAAATCTTCAAAAAACTCCTTTTCAATCACGGGAAAAGACTTAAAAATGCTTTTTAGGGATAATAATTTAACTTCAACCAAGTATTCGGAATTTAACTTATCCCAGGGGCTATGTGTATAGATTTTAAAAAAGTCACTCATTAATTTAAATAAAGGAAAGGGGATCTAATAAGTTCTTTTTTATTCATTGAAAAGATAGATAAAATCATTTTAATATTTTGTCTGGATAATGATTAATTAGTGATATTAAACTTTTAAAGTGATTAAATAATGTTCGATCATATTTTAAGTCCTGAAAATAAAAAATTAAAAGCCGAAGTTCGAGCGTTTGTAAAAGATAAAATTCCTCATTCATTATTAAGACAGATGGATAAAGATGAAATTCAATACCCTAAAGATTATATAATTGCTCTAGCAAAACATAATCTAATAGGTCTTCGATTTCCCAAGAAATATGGAGGGAGAGAAATGAATTGGGAAAGTGAGGTCATAGCACTTGAAGAAATTGGTGTTTTGGGGATGGCCTTAGGATGCCTTTTTAGCTTACCGAGCATTTGTGGAGAAGCTTTAAATAAATTTGGCACTGAAGAACAAAAACAGAAATATCTCAAGCCCATGTGCGAAGGGAAGATTTGTACTGCAGAGGCTTTGACCGAACCAAGAGGAGGGTCTGATTTTTTTGGAGCAACTACTACAGCAACAAGAGAAGGGGATGCTTACATCTTGAATGGAGAAAAACGTTTTGTTGTAGGAGCTGAAGGAGCAGATTTTTTCTTAGTATACGCAAAGACAGATCCTAATGCCAAGCCTCATAAATCTATAAGCTTGTTTATTGTTGATAAAACAAAAAACGTTAAAACGGAATATCTCTATGGATTAATGGGAACTCGTGGAGGTGGGGCAGGTAGGTTAAAATTTGAGGATGTAAAGGTGCCCCAAGAAAATATTATTTTGGAAGAAGGAGCGGGGGGAGATATATTTTATCAAATGATGGTACCAGAGCGAATGACGAGTGCTGCAGGAATACTTGGAACGGCTCGAGCTTGTTTGCATATCGCTAGTAAATATAGTGCAAAACGAAAAGCTTTCGGTCAAGTAATTAAGAACTTTCAAGCAGTTAATTTCACTATCGCAGAAAGTATTACATTATTGGATGCTGCAAGAGCTATTGTTTTCAATACAGCTCGCATGATAGATGCTGGTGCACCTCCGGCTTTGCAAAGAAGAATGGTATCTGAATCAAAAAAATTTGCAACTGAGGCTTGTTGGAAGGTTATCAATAATTCGATGCAAGTCATGGGGGGAATTGGTTATACCACAGTATATCCCATAGAGCGTTTATTGAGAGATGCAAGATTGTCAATGATATGGACAGGAACATCAGAAATAATGTCTTTAATAATTCAGCATGAATTTTACCAAGAAGTATTGAGTGAGAAATGGCTTGATCGAGATGTTGAATTAGATGCAATAGACGCTGATGCCGATAAAGAAAAAAATTATGGATAAAAATCCAAAAAAGAAAATGGGATTATTTAATATGATTACCTGAAAAAATTATGAAATACTTATTTTTTTTTTGATAAATAACGGACTTTTACCATCAAATCTCGCAATTCTAATAGATCGCTATCTTTTTCGATAAATTTTTTTCGAGCACCCTCAGCTAAGGGAATTGAAATGATTTTATTTCCTTGAAGGGAGATCATCTTTCCAAACTCTCCTTTTATTACGAGTTTCATGGCTGCAAGACCAAATCTTAATCCTAGAATGCGATCAAAAGCATTTGGGGTTCCAGCCCTCATTGTATGACCCAATACTACGCTCCTACATTCAAATTCTAAATTATTTCTATTAAACTCCTCAATCAAGTCTTTCCTCATTCCTAATTCCTTCACGATTATCTCAGAGATATTTAATGCAGGTAAAATGGGGTTTCCAAAAGGGTCCTTGGGTAGTTTATCAATAGTCTCTTGAGTAATTGTCTTGAAATCATTATCAAGAGAATTTTTATTAGGATAAGCCCCTTCTGAACAGGCAATTATATGATATTTATATCCTGCGTTTACTCTATTCTTTAGAACTTGTATTACGTCATCTTCCAGGGAAAAAGGTGTTTCAGGAATTAGAATGATATCGGCTCCCGTGGATATTCCGCTATACATGGTTAAAAAACCTGCATCTCGTCCCATAATCTCCACAACAAAGACTCTTTGATGGGATCTTGCGGTAGTCGTGAGATTATCCATGGTATTCGATGCTAGTTGAACTCCGCTCCAGAATCCAAAAGTGAAATCCGTTCCTGATAAATCATTATCAATAGTTTTTGGACATCCTATTATTTTAGCACCGGTATATTTATGCATTGCATCTGCTACTCCATTTGTATCATCACCACCAATAACGATTAACGCGTCGATACCAAGGTCATCATATTTTGTTGCCAATTCTCTTGCTACCTTTTCACGGATTTTTTCTTTCTCATCTTCTGTTTTTGCCTTGCTTACATCTTTAAATGGATTTGTCCTGCTCGTATACAATAAGGTGCCTCCAATCGCATGAAGATCATCATGTTTGGCAATATCCAGAGATATCGTTTCGTTTTCCAAGAATCCCTTCCACCCTCTCAAGATTCCAACACATTCTATTCCTGCTTCAAAAGCTTTTAACATTATTCCATACAAAACCGAATTAAGACCAGGGCAATCTCCACCACCCGTTAAAATTCCAATTTTTTTAATTACCATATTTGATATCACTTTATACTTACTAATAATTAATGCTGTTTATTAACTAATGCTTGTTTCTATTTAAAAAGTTGTCAATTACCACTGACTAAAGTCAGTGGCTTGTAACTAGAACTCTTCCTAAC
>DXJM01000210.1 GCA_019057355.1 Promethearchaeota archaeon
AACATTGAATATTAACTATTAACTATATCTTAAAAAAAAAGTTAAAAATGAGTGAATAAAATGGTTGATCGTGAAATATTAGTAACATTAAAGAAATATTTTGATGAGGGTGCTTCAGAAGCTAAGATTGAATACCTTCCACCCGTTTTGGAATATTTCAAACAAATTGCGTTAGAAAGTGATGAAGTAAAGGAAGAACTTGAAGGTCAAAGTTGGAGATGTCAAGTCGTTGAATCTGCGTCAGGTATTAAATATTGGCTAACGAATGAAGGTGGAAAAATAGAATATGGAGAAGGAAGTATCGACAATCCTAGTTTTATTTTCACGGGACCTCTCTCTGTCTTGGCCGCAATTATATTCCAAGAAAAAGATGGTCCTTCAGCATACATGGCCGGAGAACTTACTATTGAAGGAAATATTGCCGATGGATTAGCTTTTAATGAAGTAATTGCTGCGGCATTGGATATATTCCAAGATTTGACAGAAGATATGTAAAATTCGATTTATTTAATCGACCCTTTTTTTTTATCTTTTTTTATGCCTATCTAATAGTTCTATAAAGCTCTCTATCCGATTTCTGACTTGTGTCGTATTTAACTTGCGAGGATCATTCATATCTGCGGTTATTATTAGACAAGGAATGTCAAAATCTTCCATCAAATGCTTTTTTAAATCATATAATCCACAGGCATTTGGACGGCATGAAAGATTATCATGCAAAATTACGCCATCAATTTTCCAATCTCTCACGGTTTCTTCGAATTTCTGAATTCTCGTTTTTAAATCATAGATATACCAGAAACTCAACATAATTTCAGACATTGCTTTTACTGGATTGTCTAAAAGCATTTCTTTCGTGATATTTGGGTTCATGAATTTAGAAAACGCATAAGTATATGGTTCATATACAATTATTGCGCCGAATTGCTCAAGAAAGTTAAAATATTTTAAATTATGCCAGAAAGGAATGCCTTCAAACATTAGACGATACTTTTCATTGCTTAAAGCACCGATTCCATTATCTACCCTTTCTTTCGCTTCCTTATACATTCGCTGATATAACTTCACAGGAGTTTTAAGGCCTGGCATTGTAAATAACGGAAAAAGTCCTCCAAAGGTATCCTTGGTGCTTACTGGACTCGGAATGGTTTTACGTAACTCAAATATTTCCTGCCATATTTTGCCTAAATTATATGAATTTTCTGTAACCACTCTGGCTTTATCATGTTCTAATTTATGACCTGTAATCTCTGTTACAAAATCCAAGAATTCCCAAAGCTGTTCTTGAATGTATTTTTTGTAATACTCTATCTGTCGGTTTGATGTGTTGCTCACTACGTGTGGTACATCAATCGTGAAGTGGGGAACGTTGTATCGTTCTGCTTGGACTTGAAACCATTTTACGTGCGTGTCGCAAATCACGTCACTTGATAACATGAATGTTGGTTTTTTAATACCACCCATTCCAAGATCCGTGGTACCGCTTAAAGTTGTTCCCATGTTTGTTTTAAAATAGGAGCATAAATCATATGAGAAACCCTCATCCTCGGCAAGTTCAATAAATTTTTGCGAATTTTTAGTTGCTGCTGAGATGGTAGCTGAATTTTCTGGAAGCATTGGTTGAACCTCCATAGCATATAATAATTCGACGGGAGTTCCTGATGTTGCCCATGCTGTTGGCTTCCCCTCTCGATAAGCCTGTTCAATGGCTAAGTAATGGCGTCCCATCTCATTTTTGAGCTTGATGGTTGATTTCAGCATTTGGCTTTTGACGTGAGCATTATTTGACATTTTTGCCACCTCCTAAATTATTTCAGCAAATGCTTCAAATCTTGTTGAAGATTGCTTGTACGATTCCCTGTTATAGTCAATTTCTATAAAAAGGTAAGGCATTCCCATTTCCTTGAATTTTTTATTCATGAAGGGATGGTCATACAAGATTGGCTCGCAAAATTTCTGAGCAATGTTTATCACTCCATCTACATCATATTTTTCAATTAATTTTCTCAAGGTATTAAATCTTTCAAGAGATGGAATCTTCGTGCTATAAATTGGCTTTTCTAAGTGATATTTAGCAATTGCTTTAATTGGATCTATTGATTCATCAATCATGTTAGTAAAGTACCTTGTTCCTATACAAAGATCGTCCATGACTACTTGAAAATTAAGACTTTCTAAAAATGTAATGAATTCACTATCATCAATTACCGAGCCTGTTAATAGAATTTTTTTTTTTTTAATAAAGAAGGCTCTTTGGCGCTAAATTCTTTGAGTTTTTGTTCTAAGATCATTAATGCCTCATTTTTATCTTCTTTTTGAACCATCTTTACCAGCTTGTGAAATTCTGAGCTATTAATCACCAATTTACTACGTAATTCCGAAAGTTCTCTCAAAATAGTCCGTATTTTATTGGTTATTTTAATTGCTTCACGAATTTTTTCGGAAGTTATTTTAATCTTGAATTTTACTTCGAGTTGTGCCACTAATTCCTTCAGTTCCTTAACCAAAAATTTAAAGGCAGTATGATCACGTTTAAGAGGAACATTTGAAAAATACATGAAATCAAGATCAATACATTCCAACCAAATATCAAACTCACGATTTGTACAATCACATCCATGGATTGAAATTATTCCTTTTATATCATTATTTAATCCATTAATGGCTTGTTCAAGAAGATTTCTCGCCCATACACAATGATTAGGAGGGATGTGCTCGTTAGCATTGGTTATGTTTATTGTAGGATCCCCCAGCAATCTGCTTGGTATGAATCCCGCAGCCATGATTATTTCTTCAGGAGCGCATACTCCAGAATCTATAATTCCTATTTTATTCATAATTTAAAGCCTGTTTTTTCTAAATATATAAAAAAGAGCATAAATTGATTATTACAATTGTCAACAATATAAAAAAATATTTATATTTTGAATGCTTAAATTTCTTAATTACAAATAAATCATAAATCATTATCATGTCCCAGCAAACAAAACCGGCTATTTCAAGGACACTTTCTAAGGCAATTTTGCAGGATGAGGTGCATATCAAGCTAAAGATATGGAATACTTACCTTACAGGTAAATTAGTACGATTTGATAATTATATGAACCTAATCGTGGAAAATGCACAGGAGATTTATTTTGGTAGGGGGGGAAAACGTAGCAAGCATTTAGGAACCGTAATGATAAGGGGCGCAAGTATTATCTTTGTTGGAATGGAACGGGAAAAAATTTTATTATCCCATTTTGAAGATGCAGAAGAGGATAGAGATCATGATAAACTAATGCATCAAGAAGAATTTGATGAGTTCTAAAGGAGAGGGATGAGTATATGGCAAAAGGAACACCAAGTAAAGGAAAAAAAAATAAAACAGCATCACATAAAACATGTAGAAGGTGTGGAAGACATTCTTATCATAGAAGGAAGAGATATTGCGCATATTGCGGTTTTGGTAAGACAGCTAAATTAAGGCAACCGGGATGGAGAAATCGATATAGAGCTGCTGAAACCCATAAAAGCTTCTATCGCTAAATTTTTACAATCCTTTAGGCATGTTTTAATAGATACTTTCCTTAATTTTTAATAATATCAATCAATTATTTTTACCAGTTCAATTTATTTATCAAACAATTAGGAAACTCAATGAAAGAAAAAAATTATGAACTCTTGGTCAATAAATTAAAAAATCTTGAAAAATTTGAAAGTGGTGTGATTGGTGCGGCCATTGTTAATCGAAATGGATTGTTAATAGCATCGCGCATACCATTAGATATTGATGATCGTAAATTTGGAGCGATGACTGCCGCACTGCTAAATGGCATGGAAAGTGCAATGGAAACTTTTAGTGAAAAGAAAATTCGACACATCACAGTTGAAATGAGCGATTATCAAATCTTAGCAATGAGTATTAATAAAGAGTATTTTTTGACTTCATTAATCGAGTTGGAATGTAATTTTGGACTGATACTTGTTGAATTAGAAGAATTCATTAAAAAGATAGAGCCTATTGTACGGGAGTGATATAGAATGTTAACTGAAGAACAAAAAATAAGATATTCTAGACAGATCCTATCTCCTTCATTTGGAGAAAAAGGGCAAGAAATAATATCGAAAGTTAAAGTATTGCAAATTGGAGCGGGAGGATTAGGTTCACCTTTTTCCCTTTATCTTGTAGCATCTGGGATTGGAGAATTAACTATTATAGATAATGATGTCGTATCAATTTCTAACTTGCAAAGGCAAATATTATACAATGAAACACAAATAGGGAGAAATAAGGTTGAGATGGCAAAAGATGTATTGTCAAAACTTAACCACAATGTAAAGATCAATATATTTAAGGAACATGTTGATGATAACTCAATTAAAAAACATCTAAGAAACCACGATTTCATTGTTGACTGCAGTGATAACTTGAGAACAAAGTTTTTAGTAAATCAAGTCGCTGTTGACTACAATATCAGGTGCGTGATTTCTGGGATTAAGGATTTTTTTGGACAAATTATGACCATCAATCCGAAAAAAAGTGCGTGTTATCAATGCGTGTTTTCGAAACTTGAAGATAATGAAATAGAAAAACCATCATCTACTCCTTTACCGGTTATTGGAATCACGCCTGGGATATTAGGAACCATGGAAGCATTAGAAGTAATAAAAACGGCTTTAGGCCTTCCAAATCTTGAAAATAAATTATTAATGGTTAACCTACTAGAAATCTCATTTAATGTCATTGATGTAGCAAGAGCAAGTAGTTGTATATGTTCTTAGTGTCATAATATTTTCATAATTAATGAAATATTAACTTGAAATTCACTTTATTTTTTTAATAATTTAGAAAGTACATTGCCGGGCAGCATGTATTAAAATTATCACTTCTTTCATCTAAATTTCATGCTTTTCACTCAAAAGTAGTAAAAT
>DXJM01000211.1 GCA_019057355.1 Promethearchaeota archaeon
AAAAAAATGAAATCTGGATATAAATATATAAAGGAAACCTTCGAAGAGCATGAAAGGGGATATCAAACCCCTCATTGGTATCGGGGTGTTGAATACCGAAAAGGAAATTCCATTGAAAGGCTTGAGAAACCAACAAAACTTCATAGAGCTCGAACATTAGGATATAAGGCGAAACAAGGATTCATTATAGTCCGAGCAAGAATTAGAAAAGGAGGGGCAAATAAAATTAGACCAAAAGGGGGGAGAAAACCGCGTGCGTTGGGTGTTTCAAAATATACTCCAGGAAAGAATTTGCAATGGATTGCAGAAGAACGTGCTCAAAGAAAATATCCAAACATGTAAGTATTAAATAGTTATAAAATTCATGCAGATGGTAAAGATTGGTATTACGAAGTCATAATGGTAGATCCTCATCATCCCGTTATTAAAACTGACCCGAAAATAAATTGGGTATGCGAAGCACATCATAAAAATAGAGTTAGCCGTGGATTAACCTCTGCCGGAAAACGATCAAGAGGATTGCACAAAAAAGGATGGGGGTCTGAAAAGACTCGACCAAGTATCAGAGCTAATAAAGGCAGGGGTAAGTAAGTTACTAATAAGTGATTTATTGGAGTACCCATCATTTAACTTCTTTAGCAAATTCCAACTTACCGGTTGGCTTCTCTAAGATAAATTCTCCTTTTAGAATTTTTAATTTAAGTTCATTTGCCAATTTAATAGCGCCGAATCGATCAGATTGTCTCAATATAATCGGAACCTTTTTACCTTGAATTTTTATTGATTTTAAATCACATTTAAATGCTTCTTCAGGACATTTGGCAACACAAGTCCCACAATTAAAACATCTGCTCTTATCTATTCCATTTTGAGGTGTAAAGCAAGAAGTGGGGCAATATTTCTCTATTTTACATTCATCGCATTTTGTGCATTTTGTAGAATCAAATTGAACTAAAAAATTATCATCCCATACATCACCATATGTTATTTCACCGAGTTTCTCACGGCCTACTATATTTAAAACAGTCAAAGGAACGTCTAAATCAGACTTGATTATATTATGAAAGATATTTTCATTTAAAATCGGAATTGGAGCCGCAATTGAGCAAATGGGCTCAGATCCGTAAGATGTTTTAAATGATCCCATGTATTCGGGTTTCATTCCTTTAAAATCTGCAATAGTCATCATATTAGGTTTTAAAACATAATTTCTAGTTCCAGGACCAATGAGATGACCAATATTTCCATTAACTAAAACGGGCATTCCAATTCCAAATATTTCAAAATTGGGATCATTTTGAAATGGATTTAAAGCACCACAACCTGAAAATGTAATTTGAGAATTATTTGGTTCAAAAGGAAGCACGGAAAAAATGGTGTTTATTGGTTCTATGGTAGGATTGATCATTGCATAGTAATTTTTAATTCCTTGCCTTGTACCTATTAGTCTCGCAAATTGCATATCATGTAATGTCATTTCTCTTCTAATTATTTTTCCTTCAATAGATTTTGCTACCACTTCAATATTTTTACCCTCAACTAAATCTCTAAAGAGCATCCCGCCAGAGTAGCCCTCTATGGTGGCACTATGTCCCGTTCCATATAAGATTAAATCAACAACCCCCAAGTATTCATTTGGACAAGGACCAGGAAAAGAATTGATCCCATTTAAAGTTATCTCAACAAATTTTCTAACATCTTTAGGGATCGTTAACCGAAAAGAAAAAATACCTGCTATCCCACTCATAAGTCCCTTAGTAGCCGTGGTAACAACATCCACATCCTCAAATTGAACATTTTCACCATCTTTCAATTGATCAACTAATTCCTGAACCGTTAAGACGGTCGCCTCGTTATTTGAGATTTTTTTTCTTATTTCTGAGAGTTTTCTTTTTTTAACCACAATGTGTATAATTAATAAAATTTTTTTATTATATTTATCTTATTTAAATGTAATTGAAGTGCTGTGATGTATTAGGTGAGGGGATTTCTTATTGTCATATTTTGAATCAAGAATGAAAGTAAATTTTAAAGACCTTGATGACATAAGAAAAAAACTTAAATGGTCTCAAGATTTAGGCATAAGAAATGTAATTTTAGAACCCAAAAACTACATGAGTAAAATACCCCTTGAATTAAAAGAAAAAATAATGAAATTTTCTTCATCTAATATTTATTTTCGAGTTAACTTGAGAGTAGAAAATCTTAATGAATTTAAAAAGAAAATCAAGAATCATAATAATTTTGAAGATCTTTTATCTATTGAATCCTTGAATAAAGATGTGCAGATACATGCTGCAAGAGATTCAAGAGTGGATCTTATTTCTTTCTCGGAACCGAATATTTTAAAAAGCCTTACAACGGGAGTATTGTCTTTAGTGAAACAAAACAATTCTTTTATTGAATTTTCTTTACATCCAATATTCGAAAGAAATATACATCTCCAATCAAAGAATTTCAGAATATTATATCGCTTTTTACACATGATTAGAAAAAGTAAAGTAAATTATATCATTAGTGGAAATTTTTCAGACTTGTATGATTTTAGGCATCCCAGAGGATTAATTAGTATATGTCACAGCCTTCTTGATTTGCCAATTAACGAATCAAAACAAGCATTTAATGAACAACCCAGAAAATTGCTTGAGAGAAGAAATATAAAAGATTGAAGTAAATTTCACACTAAAATGGGACCTTAAAGCAAAATGAGGGAAATAGAATTTGAAATTTAAAGAACGACGGAGATATATTCTCTTTAAAATGATTATTGAGGATAATTTCATAATTAATAAAGATGATTTGCTCAAATCTATATGGAGCTCGATCTGGAGATATTTTGGCATGAAAGAAGCCAATAAAATAGGACTCTGGCTGATTGACCTTAACATTGAAAAGAATTATGGCATGTTAAGATGTTCTCACAAAACAAAAGAAACACTTATTACAGCATTGTGTTTGGTATCTGATATAAATAACAAAAGAATAATATTATCTACCTTAAAAACATCAGGAACATTAAAATCGTTAAAAAAAAGCGTTTTAACGCTATGATAATGGTTAAGATTTATTGCAAATAATTTGGTAAGAGAATGACACAATTGAATTTATTAACAAAAGTGATGATATAATTCATAAGTCGCTTGATCTCGTTTCTTGCTTCAGATGGATCGTTCATACTATAATTTTCAAAAGATTCTGGTCCTATCGCGACTAATAGACCTGAGAGATCTTTTTCTCTTTTTATAAAAAACCAAAATGGATTGTTTTTAATATCATCTTTTACAATTAAAAGAATCCAAGGATTATACGTCCAATCTTCTTTGTCTGGTCCAATAACTTTCTCTATTGCTCTACCAGTGATATATTTTTTTGTCATCTTTATATTTTTTATTAAAGCATCAAAGTAACTTCTTTTTAATTTTAAATATCCTCTAAAAAAGGAATTAGCATCAAATAATTCAAGTTCCTGTCCTATCTTTGTTTCATCAAAAAATTTTAGGGATATCTTCCAAGGATCCATATATAAAATCCTAATACTTTTATTAATTTTTAAATTTAATTTTTTTAATGTAAAAAAAAGTGCTTGACTTTTTAATGTTATTCATAAAATTTTCTAATTTATTCTTTTCAGGAGAGTCTATGTCTAATTTTAGATAACATTCAAAAATAAATTCTTCATTATGTTCAATAAGCCCGGGAGCATGAATGACATAACATTGATTGAGATATTCTGATAATTTATGAAAAAGATCATCATTTAGATTGGAATCTTTAACGATTAACTTGCATACCTGCTTATTTTCCAATGGATATAAGGTAAGTCTTATACATTTATCTGTAAACGATTTGATAATCAAGATATACTCAAATCCTTGAAATTTTTTGATTTCTGATGGTGATAAAGAAAATTTTTTCATCAATGATTTTTTAAAAACTTTGATCAAACCTTTCGTCGAGGTCTTTTTTTTCATAGTCATAGTAGAAAGAGGGAATATTTTCACTACATTAATTCAATTTACAATTATTTTAATAAGTTTTCTATGGACATCATGTCTATTTTTAAATTCGCAAATTTAATATTACATTTTTATTTATTTAATTTATTAATCAAATCGAAGGTAACCTTGAAGAGAGTAAATTTAAAATTAATTACAT
>DXJM01000212.1 GCA_019057355.1 Promethearchaeota archaeon
AGGGAATTTAAAAATTATCTTTTATTTTTTATTTTATTTATTTAACTTTTTTGACTTGTTTCTTAGACTTCATTGGACTCTTTAATGAAATATTGTTTATCGAATGTCATAAAGACTCAAATTCAATTAAGAAATGGAGCATAAAAAGGTAAATCAGGTTATTATCATTAATTTTAGTGTGGATAGGTGGGTTAAAGTCAAGAATGATACAGTAAAAAGTTATCTAAAAAAGGGCTATTAACAATTTTCCTTCCAGTTCAAGTTAGATGTAATCGCTAAAATGCTCCTTTTATCTTGCATTATTTAATTACTGATAACAAGAATTAAAATAATAAATTTAAATACATTCAAGTTCATATGTACAAAATATAAATATAAAAATGAAAAAGAAGAATTTTTTTATTAAAATTTATGAATGTGATTAACTATGGGTGAAACGAGTAGAGTAGGCATTTCTGCTTCAAAAGTTGTTGCGCTTGTTGGGACTTTGATCCTTTTTTGGGAGTCCTATGAAACCTTCCGCACTGAAAATGTGCTTGCTATCCTTCTTGGCATCTTGGGAATTGTCTTGGGAATTATCGTGTTTATCTCTCTTAACATCCTTCAAACAACAAGGGTTACAATTCCCTATGAATCCTGGTTACTATTGTTAATAGGGTTTACCATTGCTGCATTGTTTTATTTCTACGTGGGGGCTTATTTGGGGGGATCCTTGATCATCATTGCGGGGATTTTAGAAGCATTATCAGAAAATAAGAAGTATACCTCGTCAAAAATAGTTGCCATGATTGGAGCTTTATGGGCATTAATTTGCGATGCAATACTCCATGGCATTCTATCTAATATTCCAGAAAGGATTGTATGGGGCGTGATTGGGGTCGCTCTTGCTGTCATACTACTATTATCGATGCTATCCAAAACGAAAATTAGCATACCTTATTCATGGTGGGTCGTCCTTATCATTGGATTTATTTTAGCCATGTTTGTCCCGGGATTACTACAAGGTTATGGGGGAATCATTATTTTGGTTTCATTTATCTTAATGCTGATGGCCTATTAATTTTTTTTTCAATTTTTATCTTTTTTCTACAAACTTAAATTGGAATTCTTCACTAAACTTTTATTTTAAGGTTAATTTAAAAATACTGTGGATTGAAAATGCAAAATACAGACAAGGAATTCAATAAGATTATTGAACGTTTGAATAAAGCTGATTTATTGTTTGAAAATAAGCAATATAGAAAAGCAGGAAAATCTTATAATGAAACTGCAAATTTATTTTTAAAACTCCCTGAATTTGACCTTGCAAAGGAGTGTTTTATCAAGGCCGCAAAAGCATATGAAATCGACCATCAATATTCGTTCGTATTGATTTCACTGAGAAATGCTGGTAATATTTGCGTGTATAAGGATGAGTTCATGGAAGCGCATAAATTCTTTAATAATGCCCTCAAGATTATTCCCAACACAAAAAAAGAAAAAGATAAGGATTTTTATCACCTCTTGTTCGCATCACTTTCATATTTATGCCATCTCATCGTCGGAAATCAGGAGCAAGGCGTTGATATCATCAAGAGAGTGAGAAAAAAGGTCAATGCAGAGGTTTTCAAAGATAATTCGTTAATCCGGCTTGTTAAAGATTTGACTGTCGCAGTTCGAAAGAAAAATGAGAATTATCTTGAAAAAATTGAAAATGAATCTTCCAATTATAAATTTACAGAAGCGGAGAGCTTGCTTGTGAAGAAAGCATTAGTCGCCGCAAGATCTCAGATATCCATCAAGAGCAGGATAAAACTTGATAAAGAAGAATATTTTATACGAGACTTGATAAACCTGTCTCTATTGATCGATACAAGAGCACTAAAGCAAATTTCAAGCCATCCTTTTTACGATTATAAAATTGAAGATTTGAAAATAACGAAATTTGATGTGAAGATTTCAAACAACCTCACCATTCAAAATAAACCCTCCTTACCCATAAAGTTAGAACCAGAAGAAGAAATACAGCTTGACCTCGTTTTAAAACCTAATTTCCAAGTTGATAATACCTTTATAGGACCTATTAACATTAGTTGGACAATAAATGATGTAATTGTATTTTCTCTTGAATCCGATATTGTAAATCCTAAATTATTATCTCCACCGGCATCATTAACAGTATCAACAAAAAATCTGAGACCTCCATTAATCGACCAACCCTTTCCAATGGAAATTTTAGTTGAAAATAAGGGTGAGGGTGAAACTTTTGATGTTAAAGTTGATGTGGAGTTTCCTTCACAATTAAAAGTGATGAGGGGGACGACATTAAAACAAATCTATTCTCTTCGCTTGAATGAAACCATGAAATGGGAACTACAGATTAAACCTTTAGAAACAGGAGAATATATCCTCAAAATCAATGTTCACTTCAAGGATTCGGATCAAAATATTACTGAGAGCGTGCATGAATTTCCAGTTTCAATAAAGTTATAAAGCTAATTTCTCATGTGTTTATTACAAGCAAATATTGTAGAGTAAAAAATATGAAATTAAAAGTTAAAGCGCTAAATTTCGAGACGGGAAATATTAAAGTCGTGGTATTGAACTCAAAAGATGCTGAAAAATTGGGGCAAAAAGCAGGAGAAAGAGTCCAATTAAAAAGCGCTAAATCGAAAATTAGCAAACCATTGATCGCGATATTAGATATTACCTACTCAGATTCATTAATCGCGCAAGGAGAAATAGGTATTTTCTTGGATACATTAAAAAATTTTGAAAATCTTCAGAATCACGATGAAATTTCGGTTGGTCCTGCTCAAACTCCCGATTCATTTGAATACATCCAAAAAAAAATTAGAGGGATGAAGCTTACAAGTGAGGAGATCAATAGCATAATTAATGATGCGATTTCGGGACATTTATCGCAGATAGAGCTGGCATCATTCATTACAGGCGTTTCTATTAACGGGATGGACGATTATGAAATGACTGCGCTAACCTTGGCTGAAACCCGGTCTGGTGAATACTTTAATTTCGGTCCAGATGTATTTGATAAGCATTCAACTGGGGGAGTTCCGGGAAACAAGGTGTCCTTGATCATCGTGCCCATAATCGCCGCTACTGGTTTATTGATTCCTAAAACATCAACACGAGCAATAACAAGTCCCTCAGGAACTGCAGACTCGATGGAAGTGTTAGCTCCTATTACCTTTGATTCAGAACAATTAAAAAAATTAATTTCAAAAGAAAATGCATGTATTGTATGGGGAGGGGCACTCGACATCTCACCTGCAGACAATATTTTAATTGAAATTGAACGACCCTTACACATGGATCCCATTGGATTGATGATACCCTCCATCCTCACTAAAAAACTCAGCATGGGGGTTAAAAATCTGGTTTTAGACATTCCCTGTGGTCCCGGAACTAAATTCCCAACTCCCGATCAAGGAAGAAAGTTTGCGATTTTTTTTAAGGAGATCGCTAAAAGTGTCGGAATTCATGCCGAATGTGCCTTGACTTTAGCTCATCAACCCATCGGGCATTGTATTGGTCCGGCATTAGAGGCTAAAGAAGCATTGACTCTTCTCAAGGATTATTCCGCGGGTCCCAATTCCTTAATCGAAAAATCCGCAGATTTAGCGGGTATTCTTCTAGAGATGGCCGGAAAAGCTCAAAAAGGAAAGGGTCAAGGATTAGCTAAAGAGATCTTGCGTTCTGGTAAAGCATATTCCAAGATGAAACAAATTATCGAAGCTCAAGGCGGAGATCCAGATATAAAACCCGAAGATATCAAATTAGGACGTTTCCAAAAAGAATTTCATGCGATCAATGCAGGGCATGTAACTGAAGTTAATAATTCCATTATCAACAAAATAGCAAAAGCGGCTGGATGTCCCCATTCTAAAGCTTCTGGCGTGGAAGTTTACAAGAAGCAAGGAGCACGGATAATGGAAGGTGATCTAATATTTAAAATATATTCAGATAGTCAAAATAATTTGAATAAAGCTGAAAAGATCTACAATAAAACTGGTGGTCCAATAATACTGGGAGGAATGATGATTGAGAGAGTGTAGTAGAAGTTCTATTTATATTATTTTAGAATAATCATGCACTTTTTTTATGCACAAAAGATAATGAATTATCCAC
>DXJM01000213.1 GCA_019057355.1 Promethearchaeota archaeon
AAATCCATTTTCTAGTCCTTTAATTTCTTTATTTATATCTTTTTTACTAAATTAATAATTCCAAGTTGAGAAAAGGAGGAAAAAATGGAGTTTAAAAGGTATAGAAAATGGATTTTACTTTATTTAAGTGTGATTATTTTATTAATAATGATTATCATAATTGAGATGATTTTATTCGATTTTCCAGCATTTTATATGATAACAACAAACGACTTAATGCTTGATTTTTTAATAATTTTTATACTGATTTCTATTTTTTCTACGCTTGGTGGAATGTTTCTTGGATATTTGTTTGGACCCCTATATTTATGGTTTCATAAAAAATTAATAGGAAGAAAAATGCTCTATGGCATCCGAATTAAGCCAAATTCAGAAAAATTGAAGGGTGTCTTCATAAAGTTGTTTTTTCCCTCTTTAATGGTGATGAATTTTAGCTTTTTGCTCCATAATAATCCTCTTCTTATAGATATTATTGTTATTCCAAACTTATCTGATCAGTTAACCAGAATTTTTGTTATCACTTGGCTTTTTCCATGGGCTTCCATATTTGCATTAGGCCTCTTTTCAGGTGCTTATTTTTTAAATGACTCGGGAATTATTTATTCTAACAAGAATAAGGTTAGAGAAGATCCAAGACCAATAGAATTGAGAAGTGTTGGCAATTGGTACATCCAATTTCTTAAAGGTTATGCGGGAATAGCCGTTTTATTGAATCTTTATGAACTTATTAGTGGATTTATATATCTTTTAGGAGACCCCTCAATATTAATAGCTGGAATAATATTTTTTATTTTTTGGCCATTTATGCCTTTCTTCATAGCATCTTTAATGATCCCTGCGGTTATTGCTCTAGACTTAACCTTTGAGAAGAGAAAGATATACATGCTAAAATATGCTGAGAAGAAAGGAATTATAGAAATGATTAATGATCCATTGGATCTAAATTAATCATTATAAGTATTTTCTCTCTAAAGAGATTTCTCACTGATATTCACTATTTTTAACTCTTAGGAAACCTTCCCTTTTCCTAATTCCCCTTGTAATTTCTTTTTCTTTCGCGATATCATCTCGGTGAAACTTTCAATGCGCGTGAGCAATCCTGCTTCTCCTGAATGCTCATCCATGATAATTTCCAAAAAGGGTAGCCCTACGACTTTCATGTCCCTCATGATCAATTCGGAAATGATGCTATCCGGACCGCACGCAAAACTGATGAGGAAGATCACTCCATCAATTTCATCCTTTCCTTCAGTGAAAAAATAGCGAATTGACTGAAGAATCTCCTCTTCGTGAATCCAGTAATTTCTGAGCTTTTTATTTATGATCACGGGTATTTTGAATACTTTTTTGGGCAAATTCTCGATGGTTATCACGTCAATACCCTGATCTGTCAGTTTTTTCTGGAAGTCAAGATTGATGTAAGTATCAAATATGTTGTATCCATGACCTAAAAGAAGAAATCGAATGTCCCCCTTTTTTTGTTTTTTCGGCAATTTAAAGGGAAGGTCTCTTTTTACAAGACGAAGCGCATGATTCACTTGAGCGCCATCTCGTAAAAAATCATGATATTCCTTAAAATATTTCTTGGCAGTATTATAAGCCTCTAAAGAACGTGTTTGACCCTTACCAAGTTGCTTGCCGAGTTCTATAGCTGCGGTTCTAATCGGAAATTCTTTAACATTCACTTCAAAATTCAATATTTTGGGGCAATTCGGAAGAATTTTAACGATATCTGGGAGGGATATAAATTTTGGACAGAAAAATGCGTCTTTTACCTCTGAAACATACCTCGGAACAAAAATGAAGTCTAAATCGGGATATTCTCTAAATAATTTTAAGACATGTCCATAATATATTTTAATGGGAATGCACAACTCGCCAAAACCCTGTTGCACGCCTTCTTCCACAATATTCTTGTTCGTAGGACCACTTAATACGATCTCGGCACCCAATTCTTCAAGGATTTTTTTCCAAAAAGGAAAATATCGATAATAATGTAGTGCTTCGGGGATGCCAACTTTTAATTTGGGTAGCTCTTTTTTTTCAAATGCTTCCATATCTCGCTTCACTCTTAAGGTAAGAATCCTTTATGCTTTTGGATCATTATATACAAGGAGTTCTTCAATCTTCTTCATCATGTTATTCGTGAGGCGCTTTAATTCCTGATAATCGGGCATGGGCTGGTCAAAATACTTTTCATGCTCGATAAAATGAGGTCCCATTTTGAACACGCTCCCCTTGCCAAAATTAAGCATTTTTGCGTGCTTTGGATAAGTATTTTCAGTTCCCGTGATTCCTATGGGCACGATCGGCACTTTACATTCGATTGCGAGGCGCATTGCACCTGTATGACCTTCCAATACTTCAGGTCCGCCCACAGTCGTTCCTTCAGGGTAGACAAGCACGAGTTCACCTTCCTTAATACGTTCCTTTGCGAAATAGAATGCGCCCTCATCATGCGCCCCTCTCATAAGCGGAAATGCAAGATGCGTTCTGATCCATGCATTGACTATTGGTATTTGAAATAAAGACTCTTTTGCCATTTGATATACTCTACGTCCTGCCTGTTGAATAGCAACTGCATTAATTATAACGTCCCACTCAGAATTATGATTCGTGCACACCACTGCCCCTCCTTCCTTAGGAATGTACTTATCATAATCCACGGTTTTATAGGGAAGGATTAAATCGCATAATAATTTGTCAATAAAATGTCCATTAAACTGCCAGGAGAGAAGTTCGAGATTTCTACGAACTCCAAATACTTCTGCACTTTTTAAAAGTGTATACCATGAATCATCAATGAGCTGTAAAAAACTCTTTAAATAATGTTTGGCATATTTCTTGAATTTATTGGACTCTTTTTGAGCGCTATCTGGAGCTCCTATTGAAAGCCCTTCTGATGATGACTTTCTCATCAACTTGTTATATTCTGAAACGGAATATGCATATTGGTGCTTTCCCTCGATTAAATCTATTACTTCTTGCCTTAATTCATCAGATAATTTTCTGATTAAATTATAACTAATAGTATCTTTGGAATATTGATCATAGAAAATAGGCTTTCCCAACCGAACCGTAACTTTTGCGGGTTTTACGAACATGCTCCCTTTTGGGAGAACATTCCGGGATCCGAGAACTGCCGCTGGAACGATAGGAACACCCGTTTCAATTGCAAGTCTTATGGCTCCCGTTTTAAACGCACCGATCGAACCATCCAGATTTCGTGTTCCTTCCGGAAAGATGCCTATCCATTGCCCCGATTCCAATATGGATTTAGCCTTATCCCACGTTTCTTGGAGATTATCTTTATTGTGCTTGAATGCGCCTAAATTCGTGAAAAGAGTCCTGACCAGGGGAGTTCGAAAGTTTTCGGTTTTAGACATCCATTGAATCCGAATATTCTCAGTTGAGCTGCCCACGAAGAAGGGATCAAAGTGAGATTCATGATTGGAAACGAGTATTCCACCATATCCTTTATTATTTCCGTATTGCGGGAACAGATGACCTTCGACATTCTGAACCTCTATGCGCCATACAAACCTTGTTAAAAAATGAACATAAATGTGCGCGGCCCACCACTGAAGTTCTTGCTCCTGCTCTTCTAAATCCATCAATCGGATGAAATTACGATATATATCATTCAAAGGATCAATAGGATTGTATTTAAAAATATTATTCATGAGTTCATTACTCCGCTTCTTAAAGTGAAGTTCCTCATCCTCTTTCGGCTTTTCCTCTTGTTCCCATTGGAGAAAGCTCTTACTCCTTATTTTCTCTTCCATTTTAATCAACTCGACGTTATTAAAAATTAAGTAAAAATTTAATAAAACAAGTTCCTATTCTATTAAACAACCGTTTGATAGAACTGATAAGCATCATAGCAATTTAAACTTTTACCCCGCTACTACGGCAGTAATGACACGAAAAAATGAAAATAATCCTCAAAAAATCCTGAAATTAGCACGAAAAGAATGTTTTGATGATCATTTTTTTATCCATTGATAGGAGTTGATAAGATCTCTACATGCGTTGACAAGTTCTTAACCAATAATGAATAACTATGATAAAAAAAATCCACTGATGGAAAAAAACAACGTAAAATGTGAATGGTGTATTAAAACATGAGGTATTATTTATTAGAAATGTTCTTTCCGATTAAGAGCAATGAGACGTATTCGAGAATCTGCCTGATGAGTAGCCATTCATAACCCGCGATGGATGGACCGCCGGAAGGATCTCTATCGCCTTGCCTATCCCCGTTTCCAGAATCATCGAGGGTAAAAGAAATGACAGTGAAGAATGTGCCAAATACATCCAAATCTAGCCTCTCGCTTTCCCATAAAACTATATTTTCTCCCGAATTTAGTACCTAAATAGTGGGATGATCTTGAGTGTTGGTAATGTTCCCGCTCACCCTCATGTCATCTGTGAGCCCGTTCCCTCTTGCATCTACCAACTGTATGAACACTTCCTCCTCATCAGCATAGCCCACACCTGCCCAAACCACCGCGAATGTTTCATTAGAAAGTTTAGATACAACAGGGTCGTTTTATCCTCCTATCTCATTAAATTACTTGCGAAAAATTAAAAGATCGCATAAACATGAAGCTTTGGCGATACCATGCCTTCAAGATCGATATCAATTAAAGATGATGATTTCCCATTCCAAATGCTTATTTTTTATGATTTAATCTTCAATTTTTCTGTTGATTTAGAAATAGTCCCTTCATGCTTGATCAATTCATTTAATTCATCTAATGATTCGATAACAAGGTCAGGATTTTGCCTTGAGAGTATGATTTTATCGCTTACCCCGCTCGAAATGCCTATAGTTTTAAATTCCGCCTCTTGCCCTGCTTCTATGTCGGATGGCATGTCACCAATCATGACAAATTGATTTCGTTTTATGCTTATGGGATAATTTTTTATCGCTGGTTCAAAAGCATTAGGATGGGGTTTCAAGGAAGGAAGTTCGTCAGTTCCGAAGATTCCCTTAAAATATTTTTCAAGGTCATTCTTTTTCAAGTGAAAGAGGATATTCTCTTTCTTATTATGTGATACGATATAGAGATCACACTTGCATTTTTTACTAAGCGTCTTTAATAAGTGTTCTGTCTTGGGAAATATTAGCGATTCTTTAGCATACTCTAAATATTTGGAAAAAATCTTCGTGCTTATGAGAATTTTTTTTATAAAGGTTAATTTTTCAAAGGCCGATATTTTTTTGACTAGATCATAAGAATATAAGATTATCTTGGGTAGGGGGTATCCTTGGAGCATTTCTATCAATGTACCAATTTCTTGAAGTGTTAAATTCATGTCTGCTTGAATTCGATTTTCTTCAAAGGTCTCTTCAATGGCTTTTCTTATGGCTTCTTTTATATCAAGCAATGTTCCATCAAAATCGAAGATAACTGCCTTGATCGATTGAGATCGAAGTTGCTCTAGTAGTTGAGCACTCTTTTCCATTATGATTCTCCTTTTTTCAATTGAAATTATTAAAAACTCGACGTTATTTTAATAAAGAAGTTTCTAATTAATCAAAGAAATGTTTTAATAAAGAAATTAATCATTTCAAGAATATAAACTTTTCATTATAACAACAAAAATCATTTCAAGGTGTAAACTGCTTAGAAAAGGCTTTCAAAAAAATTTTCAAGAATAAATATGAATTAACCGAAAAAGTTGTTTTGAATCGGTAAATTGAAACTAAAGAGAAATAATTAAAAATAGTAAAATTTAATTCGATTTCTACATTCATAATTTCATATAAAACGGGTTTTCAAAATCATCATGGTCAAAAACCTGAGATATCGATTATTTCCATTATTTATATTAGCATTTTTACGAGTTGCAAGCACTTTTAGCATCGCATTAGCCCTTCCTCTCTATTATCACCGTAAATTGGATCCTGGATTGATAGGATTTTTAACGGCTGCCACGGCATTATCCTACTTGTTCTCCCCTTACCTTTTTAGGAATGCATATAAAAAAATAGGTATAAAGAAAAGCCTCTTGATCGCAACTGGAGGAATGGTATTAGCGCAAATCGGGCTCCAATTTTCGCTCGAATTTTGGATACCAACGTTTTTATTGTTATTTTATGATGGAGTTTCTTTGGGATTATTCTGGCCCATTATTACAAGCGCATATACTCTCATTCTCTCACATGATGGTATCCGTGATAACGATAAAGAAAAAGACAAGTTAAGCCGCAACTTAGGTTTTTCATGGAATAGTGGAGGAATTTTTGGTTATTGCTTGAGCGCATTTTTCTTATTTATCATTGCAAATATCCTTTTAGTGTTCCGTTTATCCTTTATATACATGGCATGTGCATTCATGGTGGCATTATTTTTTGAAGAGCCAAAATCATTTGATTTAAATGGAGATCTATTGAAAGAAACTGATATCAAGTTAAATTCATCAGAAAAGTACATTTTTCCGTACATCCTTCCCCTTCTCATATTAACTATTTATACCTTTATAAGCGGATGTTTCGGCCTTTTATATCCACTAAAACTCAATGATCTGGGATATGAGGATTTCATCTCTTATTTTCTAAGTTTTATCAGAATGATTTCCCAAACAATAATAATAACCGCAGCAATGACCTTTAAAATAAAAACATTAAAGAAGTTCATTCCCATATCACTCATTCTATTGGTAATAAGTATCTTCATGTTTGGCATTTTCGACAATCTCATTATCTATGGGATCATTTTTGGCTTACTCGGATTGATATTTGGCATATTTTATTGCTTTCCGTTTAAGATGAGCATTCTAAAGAATATTGAGAATAAAAACATGTCCGGTACCATGTATTTCGAAACGGTTAGCGGGATCAATTTTTGGATTGGACCTTTAATCGCGGGATTGATGTTCTCAATATCTTCCTTTTTTAGTTTTATAGCATTATGCATGGTTATTTCAATCATGGGGATTATTTACTTGCTCTTTCAAAACAGGATAAAGCAAGTTCATTGATTCAGGTGTGTGGTTTTAGTTTGAAAAAACTCACATAAAGGAAAAAAGAAATAAAAATTTGTAAGTATTCTAAAATATCAGACATGAAAAAATAGATAATAAAAGTAATTTATATGAGAAATCCATATATCGGACAAAAACATATATTATCGTATAGTAATTTTCCATTCAAGTCCTCTAATTCATCTAACGAGATTGGGAAAAATAGGTGTTATCTTGAGTTTATAAGATATGATTTTTTTTATAATTTTAATCTTCTTCTCTGTTAGGAGAACACCGACATTATTTTCAAATTCCTTACTTTTAGCTTAAATTATACGCATTTTTTACCTTTTAAGAATTGATCATACTAATTCATGTGGGGGTGGCGTTCCTTCTGGGCATTGTGTAGTGCCTAACTATAATGTTTCATATAACAAATTTGGGCTTCATAAAAATATAATCAAACCGATCAACTTAAATTATTGTATGACCTAATAATATATATGGTACATTTGATTAAAAAAGTAATTAAAGGCAAGACCTATCTTTACCTCGCTGCGAGTGCTAGGATTGATGGAAAACCAAAAAGAATTTGGCAAAAATATCTCGGTCCTGAAGATAAGCTCAATGAGTTAACAGAATTGCTCATGGATGTCGAGCCTCGCATCGTAACTCTTGATTTTGGGCTCCCGATTGCCCTCTTACAATTGATAAAAGAGCTCAATCTCGTTGAAATCATCGATGAATGCACGAGCAAGCGAGCTCAAGGGTTGTCTGTTGGACATTATGTTGCTTTAGCGGTCATTAATAGGTGCGTTAAGCCCACTTCTAAGGCAAAAATCCGTCATTGGTTTGAACATACGGCCCTTTTCAAGGAATTTCCGCCCATTGACACGTATTTGGATTCCATGGCTTATACCAACCACTTCAAGTATCTAACGCCCGATATTATCGAGAATATCGAAGAATTCGTTAATAAAAAGTTAATTGAAGAGTTTCACGTGTCCATGAACACCTTGTTTTATGATCCAACAAATTTTTTTACGTATATCAATCCCAAAGAGGGCGCTGAACTTCCAAAACACGGACATTCCAAGGAAGGGCGATTCACGCTCAACTTGGTTGGGTTAACCTTATTTTGTACCAAGGATGGAGGCGTGCCCGTGCTTCATGATATCTACCCCGGAAATGTTCAGGATGCAAAGGTATTTAAGGACCAGGTTCCGCACCTTCTTGAGAGGTTAAAGCGAGTGGGCATCAGTCCTCACGAGCTCTGCTTGGTATTCGATAAGGGAAACCTTTCTCAAGAAGCGTTTGATCAAATAAATTCTGCTAATATTCATTTTGTCTGTTCTATCCGCCCCAGCACGCAAAAGGAATTTGACTACTTGACACCTGCAGATTTTTCTCTCGAAAAATTCCCGAATGGAAAGGAGATCGGCGTGCTTGAATTTGATAGACGCTTATATGGACCACATGACAGGCTTTTAGTGGTGTATAATCCCCGAATGAGAGCATGGCAAGAAAGGAATCTCAAGATAAAACTGGAAAAAAAAATTGAAGCGGTTCATGAATGGTTTAAAGATCGCTTGAATGTAAAAAAATGGAGGGACCCTGAAGCAGTTGAGAAAAAAATCCACGCTATTTTTAAGAATAAAAAGCATCTCAAATTGGTGGATTACTCCGTTTCTGGTACGGGTGCTAAGGTCAAATATGAGATTAACATCAACAAGAAGGCGTTGGAGGCTCACGTTAATACTCTTGGAAAGAGCTTTTTTTTGTCCAATCATCCCGACATGGCTTCCCTCGATATCGTGTGGTTATATCGGCAACAATACACCGTAGAACGGGCGTTTAAATACATCAAGTCACCCGATCTCTTATCCATGAGACCGATGTATCACTGGACAGATGATAGCATTCGTGGTCATTTATTCACGTGCGTTTTAGGGCTGTTATTGTTATCACTCTTAACCCGAAAAATACAATTCGAATTTAAACAACTGAGCATTTGGATTATCATTGAATTACTTTCGGAAATCGAGTTAGCAATTATCGAGCATGAAGGAAGCAAAAAAATCATCAAAAAAATAGTTGAAATTTCTCCAGAAGCCGCGGAATTGTCTAAATTTTTGGAGCTTGACGCGTATATCTAAAAATTTAATCGTGTAGTACCTAACTTTTTTATTACAGTTAAAGAGAATGCCATCTTTTACAGTTACAGGGAAAAAAAAATATGAGTTTATGATAACTTATAAACTCAAGAAATTGTAATAATTTTATGTATTGATATACTATAGTTAATATTCTTGTATATACTTTATATGTACAAATCTAACTTACCTTATATATAATACATAGAACATTAGAACACATATTCTTATTAACATGATTCAACTTAATCTTTATTACGGTCCTGCATTTTCAGCTATCACGAAAAAAGTAAAAGAAAGCTTGCATTTTGATAAGGAAATAACCATCAAAGAATTGCTTGAATATTATAATAATAGATTTGGGCAAAAATTCAATGACCTCGTGTGGAGCAAGAAGGAACCCCGCGATTTTCACGATCAACTGGTTATTATCATCAATGGACAGACTTATCGGGGTGAAAATTTCCTTAATACTCTTCTAAAAGATGGGGATGATTTATCATTTTTATACGTGTATTTTGGAGGATGAGTCTCTTTCGGTTGGTTAAACTTTTACTTAAAATAAACCTAAAATAATCGTGTAATAATCCAAATTAAACACGAATCTAACAATTAAATAAATGAGCGAGCATCCCATTGGTATCAAGATGTTATCGGACATGTTAATATTTTTATAACCCTTTCCGGTTATTATGTCAAAAAAAAGAAACGCAGCGCTAAAAATTATGCTCCAGATAAGTCCAACAAAAAAAAACAAATAAAAAAGCTTGTTACTGTCGCTGATAATGTTCCTTCCCACGTTTTTCGATTATTCCACTTTATTGCTCTCTTACCGTAGCGCATCCCTACCTGACTTGCCATGAGATCTGCAATGGAACTGATTCCCAAAATTGCATAAAGAACCATTGGTGGACAAAAAAAAGAAGCAAATAAATGACCAATTGTAAAATAGAGGTATGAACCGTAACCCTTGTTTTCTTCCTCCATGAGAACCAGCCTTGAAATATAATTGAATGGAAGCACGAAATGATTACTCTTTCTCGTGAATTCATTCGTAATTACTATTATAAAAAAGGAGTAAAAGAAAAATAATATTACGTAATAAAACCAGCCAAGACCATGAAAAATCTCTCTTCTATTTTGAAAATTTAAAAACAACTGAATCCAAACCAAGAACATGTTACTATCCTCAGGAGCCATTCCTTCGGAGGAACCTGAAACATTTACAACCACTATGAGGCAAACCACCCAAATACCTATTAAACTGAGAAAAATCAGTATGTGATTTGTCTTTCGAAGTGAATCTCTGTCTTGTTTATTCATCTCATCAATCTTATCTGATAATTTTATTCCAATTTTAACAAAAAGAGTTTTTCTAATGAATTTTGGATTGTTTCTTATCATTTTCACGTAAATTGTTGAGAAAAAAGTGAGACTTATAGCACCTATAATAGGAATGTAAAGTAAAATGATCATTAAAAACCCACTATCTGAAAAAGTACTATCTACCAGTATCAAGAAAAGGATAAATGATAAAACAGAGAAGATGACAATCAAGGCTATGGCTCCAAAATATCTATTATAAGCATCGATTGTTCTAGAATAATAAATAAACCCATAGAAGATGAAACAATAGATGATAACTAAAAGAATTAAAAAGATATAATTTATCATCATCATGTATTAAAACGTAGCGATCTAATAATATATAATTTCGCAATCCCTAATATAATTAATTGAAGTACACGTTTAAAATAAAAAAATATGTATCTCAGAGGTTTTCCTATGAAAAAAATAGTTCTAGCTTCAAAATCCATTGACCGGCAGGAGATTCTCTCTCGCTCCAAGGTTCCTTTCGATGTTTTATCGACTAATGTTGATGAAGAAGGATATAAAGCCATGATTTCAGATCCAATCACACTGGTAAGAAAGCTATCAGAAGTAAAAGCCCTCCATGCAAAAGATGAATTAGTCGAAAAAAACAGGGATGCAATTGTTATTGGAGCTGATACGGTCGTGGTGCTTAATGATGAAATTATAGGTCAATGTAATGATGAAAAAGAAGCATTTCATATTTTAGAAAGGTTATCGGGAACTACACACTATCTTATGACGGGAATAACGATTGCAGATACTTCAAGCTCAAGAATAATAACCGATCATGATTTGACAAAAGTAAAATTTTTATCTTTATCTGATAATGAAATAATGGGCTATTTAAAAACAGGAGAATGGAAAGGTCGCGCTGGAGCGTATTCATTGAGGGAGAAGGCAAGTTTTTTTATCGAATCTATAGAAGGTTCTTCATCAAATGTTATAGGTTTGCCAATGCAGAAGGTATTCCAGATCCTGAAAACAGAATTTGATATGAACTTGCTTACTTCTTCTTAGAAAATGTGCGAACGCTTAAAGTCCTGTCGGGAAAACTTTTAATCTAAATTAATTCCTTGCTTCTTTCCTAAACAGCAAAATAAGAATTTCTTCTAATTCTAAATACCTCCCTGCTAATTTTTCCTAAGATTCGATCTTGGAAAGTATTATTGAAATTTACCAAACAGTTTAAATAATATTTTTTCATTATTGGTATTTTTATATATTTAGGATTCTTTTTGATAAATAATTAATCAAAACGAATCATGAAAATAAAATCTGTTAAGATG
>DXJM01000214.1 GCA_019057355.1 Promethearchaeota archaeon
ATTCAAAGCTCGCTAGTTTTTTACAATGAAACCTCCAATATGTTGCATTTGTAAGGAAAGATTTGGGATGGAAGGTGGAGGATCGGTGTACTTTAAATTAAGAATTTCAGATAAAGAATGGAAAAAAAAATGGAGAAAGGAGGGATGATCGGTCATCCACCTTATGTTGAATGGTTTTGCGAAAAACATTTTGATAAAGCTAAAAGCTTGAACCATTTGACAAAACCTGAAGCTTTAAAATCCTTTTATAGAGGAGAATTTTAAAATTAAAATTATATAATTTTTAATATTTGATAAAAATGTCAGAAAATATTCCATTTCGAAATGAAGATTTACCAATTGAAGAAAGATTAGATGATTTGATGGAAAAATTGACTCTAAATGAAAAAATAAAATTATGTCATGGAAAGATGATTTTTTGGACTAATTCAATAAAAAGATTAGGAATTCCATCAATGAAATTGACGGATGGTCCACACGGTATTGGATCAGGTATATTTTATTTAAAAAAAATGACATATTATCCTGTAGCAATTTGTAGAACGGCAACTTGGAATAAAGACCTATCATATAAATTTGGGGAAGCAATAGCCGATGAAGCACGAACTGTTGGGAGGCACATGGTTTTAGCTCCTGGGATAAATATCATAAGAACCCCTTTATGTGGGAGAAACTTTGAATATCAAACGGAAGACCCGTTTCTTAACTCAAAAATTGCAGTAGAATTAATCAAAGGTGTTCAAAGTAACCATGTATCGACATGCGTCAAACATTTTGCAGCAAATAATCAAGAGTATAACAGGTTTATGATAAGTTCAGAGGTGTCAGAACGAGCACTTCAAGAAATTTATTTACCAGCTTTTAAAGCTTCTATAGAAGAGGCTGATGCTTGGTCATTCATGGCGTGTTACAATAAAGTAAATGGAATTTATGGATGTGAAAATTCTCAGTTAATTAGAGAAATGTTAATGAAAACATGGGGTTTTAAAGGTTTCGTTGTGTCAGACTGGCTAGCAACAAGAAACACAAAGACTAATTCATCTATTAGAGCAGGCTTGTCACTTGAAATGCCTTTTGCGATTTGCTACAAGAAAAAATTGATCAAACAAGCATTGGAAAAAGACAAAATCTTAATTGAATTATTTAATGACAATATAAGGCGTTATTTAAGAGTGGCATTTTTAGTTGGAATGTTTGATAATTCAGAGAAACCTCCAACCAAATATCGAAACATCATTGAACATCAAGCCCTATCCTTGAAAATCGCTGAAGAAGGTATTGTTCTCTTGAAAAATCAAGATAACATTTTGCCATTGAACATTAATACTATTAGAAAAATCGCTTTGATTGGTCCCAATCTAAACAAGAAGCATTCAATGGCGGGGGGAAGTTCAATGGTAAGAACTAAATATGAAATAATACCCAAGAAGGGAATGAAATTAAAATGTAAAGAAAAAAAAATTAAAATTACTAAATCCCTTTCTAAAGCTGACGCCGTAATAATTTTTGCTGGATTGAATCACGATAAATTTATGGATCGCGAAAACAAGGATAGAATTACTTTAGAACTTCCCAAAAAACAACTAATTTTAATTAATGAGTGTATCAAGCGAAATAAAAATACTATCATCGTTCTAATTGGAGGGAGTCCAATAGGAATGAATGGTTGGATAGAAAATGTTCCTGGAATATTAATGATGTGGTATGCAGGAATGGAAGGTGGAAATGCAATAGCTAATATTTTATTCGGTGACGTCAATCCATCGGGAAAATTACCAGTTACCTTTCCAATAACTCTTAAAGACTCCCCCGCTCATAAATCTTATAGAACATATCCGGGTTTAAAAGATTGGAATTCAATACAAGAAGGAGATATCGAAATCATGAAGAAGAACAGGGGGGTCATCATCAAATCTGACAATCGAGATAAAGTCTTTTATGAAGAAGATATCTTTGTTGGATATAGATATTTTGATACGTTCCAGATAGAGCCATTATTTCCTTTTGGACACGGTCTCTCCTACACGACTTTTAGATTTAGTAATCTAGTGATTGATAAACATCAAATATCGGGAGATGAAAAAATTAAAGTGGAGCTGGACATGCAAAACACGGGAAACAGAGCCGGTGCTGAAGTAGTTCAGCTTTATATTCAAGACTTGGAATGTAGCGTTAAAAGACCCTTGAAGGAATTAAAAGCATTTGAAAAAATATATCTTGAAGCGGGAGAAAAGAAGAAAATTACGTTTGATATTGAAAAAAAGCATCTTGCTTTCTTTTGTGAAGATTCTAATGAATGGAAAGTTGAAAATGGGGAATTTGCTATTCTTATAGGGAATTCGTCAACCAATATATTATTGCAAGGAAAATTTAGATATTCAGAATAATGCTATTGATTTAAGGATTTTTTAACCAACAATATCCTTATAACAATCTCTTGGATAAAAATTATTTTCTTCCTTATCATGATTGGGATACCAAACTTGAGCAAAAAAGGAGTTATGCCGTGCTATTTCATCATAATTCCATGGAGGCGGGAGACATTGAGGGCACCAATGTCCAGCTTTTAAGATAGTAAAAGGTCTTGCGTTAAATTTATGACCTTGAGCGCATTTCCACTTTAATGGGGCATACATGTTGCCATCCCAATTGTCCGAGAGACATTGTCCGCCTCTAAATTTGGCAGCTTTTTTCAAGTCAAGTAATTCAAGTTGAATTTTATTTTCGTCATACCCGTGATCAAGTTTTTTCCATGCTTGATCGTGATCCAAATTGGGCATGTTAATTCTCCAATCAGGTATGGCTTCAAACGTTTTATAGTCTTTATAAAATGCAGAAATTCTCATGTCTTTTCTATTTTCATACCAATATAGGGTTCCTGACTTCTCTAAAGCCAATTTTTTCAACCTTTGATAAGTAATCTTTTGAATTGTCTTTCTAAACCTGCGTGATTTTTTAGAAAGTAATGCTACAAATTTAAGATAGGATGGGGTGTTTTCATTCATTATTTCAAAATAATCATTTAAATTATTCCCCCAATTATGAATGTATGTGTTAAGAATCCAACTATCCTCATAAAATTGCATGTGAAAATTTCTCAAAGCGAACCATTTGCGTTCTGAAACATCATCAATCTTTCCAACTCCTATCATTTCCATTGCCTTATTTATGAATTCATAAAAGGTAATCCGGCAAGAAGGGCCACCTCCCATATTATAGATGCGTCTCCAAAAATCAGAGTCATCAGGAATATCTAGACAATTTATTAAACCCCTCCCAGCATCCATATTTGTATTGTTTTCCATAAAAGAATTAATTGGTTGATGGAACATTATGGGATCCATTAGAGACATGATATTTGGAATCAAGATAAATGTTTGACGCAAGGATGCCCAATGCTTGATATTAGATTCTAAGACTGCTCTTTCTCCCATTATTTTAGTTACAGCATAAAAGTCAAACACGCTAGGCTTTAAAGGGTCACCAACCCTTCCCACGTGAATAGGTGGAAGACGATCACCCGTAGCAGCCACAGTCCCCGTATATATAAATTTTATGTGTTCAGCTCCATTTGGTTGACCTTCAATGGCTTTTATAATTAATTCAATCGCTGTCGTATTCACCAATTTTGCCATTTCAGGGTTACGATCTGCCTCAGGGGATATTAATGCCATTGGACAAAGGCACCAATCAATTCCTTTACAGGCCTCGAATATATCATTATAATTCGTAGCATCTCCCCATATTATTTTTAAACCATTTCCTTCAACAATTCCAGCACCTTTAATTGGTTTAATTCTACTTTTTTTTTCATATGGTCTAAAAAGGAGTTTATTTTTTTTCGATGGACGCTGTAATAAAACGATATTATATTTTTCTCTCCTAGACCACAAATTTTTGAAGCTCTCAAACCCCATGGAACCGCTAGCACCTGGGAGAAAAACTGTTTCA
>DXJM01000215.1 GCA_019057355.1 Promethearchaeota archaeon
CAATAAAATGTTACCTAAAAAAAAAATAAAAAAAAAAAAAAGGAAAAAAAAAAGAGGATAACCGTTAAAAGTATGGGGAATGGGGGATTGATAGTGTTTGACAATGTATTTGGGGATTTTTTCAATGGTCGTCGAGCTCTCGAAGATCCACGAGATAAGGTAATGCTTTCAAGAGAAAAATATGAATTGCTTTTAGAAAAAGCTCAAAAATTAGAAGTACTTTCAACAGAATTTAAGGAAATAAAAGCAAAGAATCATACCTTGAAAGAAGAAATTGAACAATTAAGGGAAGATGGGCGGAAACTAAAAGAATTTGAAGAACAGAATAAAAAATACTTCAAATCTTTAGTTAGAGCAAGAGCGGATCTTGAAAATTTTAAAAAGATCTCTGAGCGCGATAAACACAATTACACGAGATATGCTAATGAAAAAATGGTGAGAAAATTGATTGACCACTATGATGATTTATTAAGGGCTGAAAAGGTCATAGATACTCTAGTAAATGGAGAATCGGTAAAGAAAGGATTCAAACTGCTAATAAAAAATTTTGAAAAGATTCTCTCCGATGAGGGTGTCATTCCAATGGACGTAATAGGAAAAATATTCGATCCCTACAAGCATGAAGTAAAATTAGTTAGAAATGATGATGATCTCCCAGATAATACAATATTAGAAGAATTAAATAGAGGTTATTTGTATAATAATGAAGTATTGAGACCAGCAATGGTCATCATATCAACAAAATCAAAAATTGAAAAATAAATAAACATAAAATAAAGGAGTGAAATAATATGGGAAAAATAATTGGAATCGATTTAGGAACGAGTAATTCAGCAGCCGCTGTATTGGTAGGCGGCAAGCCAACAATCATCCCTAGTGCTGAAGGAAATACATTAGGTGGAAAAGCTTTTCCTTCATATGTTGCATTTACAAAAGATGGACAAAGATTAATAGGTGAACCAGCGAGACGCCAAGCTGTTTCGAATCCCGAGCGCACTATTCAAGCGATAAAGCGAAAAATGGGCACGTCATATAAGGTATCCATCGATGGAAAAGATTACTCCCCTCAAGAAATTTCTGCAATGATCTTGAGAAAAATTAAAGAAGATTCAAGTGCATACTTAGGTGAAGAAGTAACCGATGCCATCATAACTGTACCTGCATATTTCAACGATAATCAACGCCAGGCGACTAAAGATGCGGGAAGGATCGCGGGATTAAATGTGAAACGTTTAATTAACGAACCTACAGCCGCAGCTGTCGCCTATGGCCTTGATAAAAAAGGTGCTTCCTTGAAGATTGCAGTTTTAGACCTTGGAGGGGGAACCTTTGACGTGACCATAATGGAAATGGACAATCAAGTCTTTGAAGTCATATCAACAGCAGGAGATACGGCATTAGGAGGAACGGACATGGATAAAATCATTCTTGATCACTTGGTTGAAGAATTTAAGAATCAAGAGGGTGTAGACTTGAAGAAAGATCCTATGGCAATGCAGAGAATTCGAGAGGTTGCGGAAAAAGCAAAAATTGAACTATCTACTTCAATTTCTACGGATATAAATTTACCTTACATTACAGCTACAAATTCCGGGCCAAAGCACTTGAACATGAACTTGACAAGGGCTAAATTAGAACAGCTAATAGATCCTGTCATCAAACGATTAGATGCACCCATTAAAAAAGCATTACAAGATGCTGGACTCTCTAAAGGTGACGTAGATAAAGTCATATTGGTTGGAGGCCCTACGAGAATGCCTATCGTTCAAAAGAAATTTGAAGAATTTCTTGGGAAAACACCAGAAAGAAGCATTGATCCAATGGAATGTGTTGCAATGGGTGCTGCAGTTCAAGGTGGAGTGCTCACAGGGGAAGTGGAAGATTTACTGTTATTAGACGTGACCCCGCTCTCATTAGGTGTTGAAACCTTGGGTGGAGTTTTTACTAAATTGATAGAGAGAAACACGACCATTCCTACAAAAAAGACGGAAGTATTCTCAACAGCGGCAGATAATCAACCAGCGGTAGAAATACACGTTTTACAAGGAGAAAGGCCAAAAGCTGAAGATAACATTACATTAGGAAAATTTCATTTGACCGGGATTCCGCCTGCACCTAGAGGAATGCCACAAATAGAAGTTTCCTTTGATATCGATCAAAATGGTATTATAAATGTATCTGCTAAAGATAAGGGAACTGGTAAAAGTCAATCGATCACTATAACAGCTTCAACTAAAATGTCCGAGGAAGATATTAATCAAAAAGTTAGAGACGCTGAAAGACATGCTGATGAGGATAAAAGATTCAAGGAATTAACTGAAGCTAAAAACCATGCTGAAGCTTTAATTTATCAAACTGAAAAACTTCTAAAAGAAAATGAATCGGTAATCGGCGATTTAAAAGACGGTATACTAGCAAAGATATCCGATCTCAGGGCTACCATGGAATCAGGTGAAGTCATAAAAATGAAAAAAGCAACTGAAGCATTAGAGAAAGCCTTGCATGAAGTATCTACAAGAATGTACGGTCAACAAGCCGGACAAGGAGGATTTCAAGGGCCTCCTCCAGGAGGTATGGGTGGCACGCCTACGGGAGGATCCTATTCTTATGAAGGTAAAACCAAAGATGAAATAGAAGAAGAGAAATTCAGGAGAGCAAGTGAACAGGATGGTGTGGTGGACGCTGATTATGAATAATTTTTTTTTTAATTTTTTTATAAAATAAAGGTTTGCAACAAATATTGGATCATGAAGAGAATCAAGAATCTCTTCATACAAGCAGGTTCGATTCCTGCCGGACCTATTAAGTAAGAAGGTGGTAAAATAATGGCAAAAAATTATTATCAAGTATTAGGATTGGATAAGAATGCAACTAAAGATGAAATTAAAAGAGCATTCCGCAAGCTAGCAAGAAAATATCATCCTGATGTAAACCCGGATGAAAAAAAATCGGGTGAAAAATTCAAGGAAATAAACGAAGCATATAGTATATTAAGTGATGATAAAAAGCGCGAAATGTATGATAAATTTGGAGTTGTAGAAGGAGACCCTTCCTCATATCAACAATGGGGTGATGGAATGCCTGGAGGAGGAAGAGTTCATAGAGGTCCAGATGGCACAACCTATTATTATTCGACTTCAGGAACCCCAGGAGGATTTGACTTCAGTGAAATCTTTGGTAAGGGTAGAAAATCAAAGAATTCTAGCGGAGCTGGAGGTTTTGATTTTTTCAATGATTTAGGTGATATTTTTGATGTTTTTACCAAACAAGGAACGAGCTCCAGGGTAAGAGATGAAGGCTTTGGAAACCGTCCCATCGAAGGTGATGATTTGAGATATGATATGGAAATTGACTTTATGGATGCGTTTAATGGGGGTCAAAGGAAAATTTCATATCAGGATCCAAACACCAGACAACAAAGCACGCTTACGGTAAAAATTCCTAGAGGCATTAAAGACCAGCAAAAACTGCGTTTAAAAGGAAAAGGCATGCCGGGTATGAATGGAGGTCCACCTGGAGATTTATATATTAATGTTAATATTAGACCACATCCTCGTTTTAAATTGGAAGGAGATGATATTTATACTGAAAAAGAAATTCCTTTTACTACAGCGGTATTAGGAGGAAAAATTGACGTTCCTGGAATAGAAAAGGTTTTAAGCGTGACGGTACCTGCCGGGACTAAGGATGGATCATTGTTACGGTTAAAAAATCAAGGATTTTATAAAACAGGATCAGAAGAAAGGGGAAACCAATTAGTGGAAATAAAAATTGAAATACCAAAAAACCTTAATAAACAACAAAAAGAATTGCTTGAGAAGTTGAAAAAAATTGGTTTGTAGGTGTCAGATAAAAAATGATGAAATTCGATAAATTCACGATTAAAGTTCAAGAAGCCATAATGGCTGCTCGAGGGTTGGCTCAAGAGCGAAATCAACAGCAAGTTGAACCCTTTCATGTATTTATAGCTTTAGTAGATCAACAAGAAGGCATTACTTCACCCCTCTTACAAAAATTAGGTGTTGATATTCGACAAGTCTTGAGCGATGTATTCAAGGAAATCAGCAAATTACCCAGTGTAACTGGATCAGGAGCCTCTGATCTGGTGCTTTCAAGAGAAAGCAGCACGCTTTTTGATGCTGCCTGGAAAGAAGCTGATGCATTAAGGGACCAATTTTTAAGCACCGAGCACTTACTCATTGCCATGAGTTCAAACGGTTCACTTTCGATAAATCCCATTTTTAAAAAACACGGGATAACAAAGGATCGGATATTACAAGCTCTAGTGAGCATTAGAGGGCATCAAACAATAATTGATCAAGATCCTGAAGGCAAGTACCAGGCAATTGGGAAATATAGCCGAAATTTGACCGATTTGGCAAGAAGGGGGAAACTCGATCCTGTTATTGGTAGAGATGATGAAATACGCCGGTTAATGCACATTCTTTCAAGAAGGACAAAAAATAATCCCGTCTTAATTGGAGAAGCAGGTGTGGGAAAGACGGCCATTGTTGAAGGGCTCGCATTAAGAATTGCAAGCAATGATGTCCCCGATTCTTTAAAAGAAAAGGATGTTCTTTCCTTAGACTTGGGAGCCCTTATTGCTGGAGCAAAATATAGGGGTGAATTTGAAGACAGATTGAAAGCATTTCTAAAAGAAGTTGAAAAAGGTGAAGGAAAATACATTCTCTTCATCGATGAGTTGCATACCCTCGTAGGTGCGGGTGCTGCTCAAGGAGCGATTGATGCTTCAAACATGTTAAAACCAGCATTAGCTAGAGGGGAGTTGAGATGCGTTGGCGCTACTACTTTGGATGAATATCGGAAATATATTGAGAATGACACCGCTTTAACTCGAAGATTTCAAACAATTTATGTTTCCGAACCCCTTGTAGAAGATTCAATTGGGATCCTGAGAGGATTGAAGGAAAAATATGAAATCCATCATGGCGTGAGGATTACAGATGCGGCAATAATTGCTGCCGTGACGCTATCACATCGCTATATATCAGATAGATTCTTGCCTGATAAAGCAATTGACTTGATGGACGAAGCAGCTTCACGTTTAAGAATTGAAATCGATAGCATGCCCACAGAAATTGATGAAATTGAGCGAAAAATCATACAATTGCAAATTCAAAAAGAAGCCTTAAAAAAGGAAAAGGATAAATCATGTGATGATAAAATAGAAAAAATTAACGAAGAATTGCGCAATTTAGAGGAACAAAGAGATGCAATGAAAGTCCAGTGGCACAATGAAAAGGATGTTATTTCTAAAATTAATGAAATACAAAAAAAGATGGAAGCTACCAAGATTGAGGCTGAGAGGGCGGAAAAACAAGGTGATTTAGAAAAAGCCGCTGAATTGACATATGGTGTTCTCAATCAATTAAAAAAAGAATTAGATAAATGCAACAACGATCTGCATGACATACAAAAAAATAAAACAATGCTAAAACAAGAAGTAGATGAGGAAGATATTGCAAAAATAGTTTCTCAATGGACAGGAGTTCCCGTATCAAGAATGCTTGAAGGTGAACGTGAAAAATTACTTAAAATGGAGAAAAGATTACAAAAACGGGTGATTGGACAAGATGAAGCTTTAATTCTTATTTCTAATGCTATTAGACGCGCTAGAGCAGGAATCCAAGATCCTGATAGGCCTATTGGGTCATTTATTTTTATGGGACCTACTGGAGTCGGGAAAACTGAAACAGCAAAGGCGTTGGCAGAATTTCTTTTTGATACCGAAAATGCCATGGTGAGAATCGATATGTCTGAATTCATGGAAAAACACAGCGTTGCAAGGTTAATTGGTGCGCCTCCTGGTTACGTGGGATATGATGAAGGTGGTTTTCTGACGGAAGCTGTTAGACGCAGGCCATATTCTGTAATATTATTTGATGAAATTGAAAAAGCACATCCTGACGTTTTTAACGTTCTCTTGCAAATCATGGATGACGGAAGGTTAACAGATGGGCATGGAAGAACAGTTGATTTTAAAAATACCATCATTATAATGACAAGCAATGTTGGTAGTGAGTATATTATTGATGCAAATACTTCAAATAAAGATTTTGATAAGGAATTGATTTTAAACGCGCTGAAAAACTACTTTAGACCCGAATTTCTGAATCGTGTTGATGATATCGTCATATTTAAATTTTTAAAAAAGGAACAGATAAAAAATATTGTCGATATTCAAGTAAGCAAACTAAATCAGATATTGAAAGAGCATGGAATTACACTTAACCTTACTAAAAATGCAATTACATTCCTAAGTGAAAAAGGATTTGACCCGAACTATGGTGCAAGACCCCTAAAAAGAGCAATACAAACTTATATACAAAATCCCCTTTCATTAAAGATTTTGGAAGGTGACTTCTTAGAAAATGATATTGTTCGAGCTGATGTTAATAAAAAAAATGAACTTGAATTCGAAAAAATAAATTAAGCAAGCTTATTTTTTTTCAAAATTTCTAATTTTTATTCTGAATTTCTATGATTTGTCACGCTATTAGAGAAACACCCCAAGAATAAAGTGGTCTATGTTTTCTTATTTAGATTTATTTTGAGTCTTTTAGGTGTAAAATCATAGCTGATAACTGTAAAATTCTAAACCTAATTAAAATAAGTGAAAATATCTAGAAAAAATATGAATTTTAGAATGATTTATTTTGATCAAATAATAATGTGATGATAATTTATATATGAGAATCGCCATAAATAGTATATAAGATTATTTCAAAAAATATAAGTTAAAATTATTTCAAAATGGGATAATTAATGGCTAAAGTATTGCAAGATCTCTGGATTCTTACGGACACGGGAGTCGTTTTATATCATAGAAGTTTTGATTCCTTATTAAGTGAACAATTATTTGGTGGTCTCATGTCTGCCTTAAATACATTCGCAGAAACCATTGTTGAAGGAGGATTATCGAGTTTTGAATTAAGTAATAAACGATTTAACCTGTTGAAAAGATATGGCTTATTTTTCGTTTCTAATTGCGATAAAAAGTTCAAGGAAAAAAAAATCATACCCGAATTAGAAAAAGTTGCAGAAAAATTTACAGAAAAATATCCTGAAGATTTTTTTAAACACTGGGATAGTGATGTAAGCATTTTTCAAAAATTTGAAAGCCAAATAGAAGATCAGCTGGAAGATCCAATCAAGAAGTTCTGGAATGGATTTTAAAAAGTGTTTTTTATCGGTTATTTTTTCCTATCTTTAGAAATTTCTATACTAGAAAATCTCCTTTTTAAATTTCAACAATATCTAAAAGAAATAGTGGATTATCTTTAACGATTTACTTCCTGAAAAACCTTTAACTTTCAATTGCTTTTTTAGGAAAAAGTCTTTTCTTTAATTTTGCGGTTCCCGAATTTTCATCATACTCCAAAAGCCCGACACGAGCTAGCTCTTGGACGGATCTCAATACAAATGCTCCACCAACCCCTGTCGAATTTTTTAATTCCTCTCGATTCATTTCTTCTTTATCTCCATGGAGAACATGCAGTATGCGATAATGTGCATGTCCTTGCCAAATTTCTTCAATTAAAACCCTGTAAATGGATAAAAGTGCTTGAATTTTGTCAAAATTTAGCTCCATTTCTTCTTGTTCAGCAGCAGCTTGAGCAAATTTCTTTAATTCAACCTTTACTTTCTCATATTCATCTAATAATCTCATTTGTTCTTCTGTCATCGCACCTATTTTTTGATCTCTTTCCTTTTTATCCTGTTCAAGCTTTTTTGTTTCTTCTTCTAATTGCTTTTTTATCTCTTCCAAATTTGTTTTTGAAGCTTCTAACTCTGCTTCATGTTCTTCTAACTTGCTTTTTTCTTCTTCTGCTTGCTTTTTTTCTGTTTCTAGATTAAGAACTTCAGATCTTGCCGTGGTTAATACTTCTTTAACTCTCTTAAAAACTTCATCCGTGGTTTCAAGAGCCTTATCAATTATATCTATAGCATTTTTTTCTCCTGCCATCCTAAATCACATTATATAGTTATACTTATTGAATATGTAAGCTATTGATTTAAAATTATTCTTTAGA
>DXJM01000216.1 GCA_019057355.1 Promethearchaeota archaeon
ACGTCATTTTTAAAAAAGAATAATGAAGATAAATATCTTTCGAGATTGAATTAAAATGAGAGAAGAAACAGATTATACTGAAGCAATCGAGGCATATAAAAACGATAAACACGTCATTCTTGAGCCATGGGGACGAAGTATAGAACATTTACGCTTGACAATTATTGGGAAGGAGAAAACCCCATATGCGGGAGGAAAATTCATTTTTGAACTTAAATTTCCAGAAAATTATCCATTTCAACCCCCATATTCATATGCTGTAACGCTCATGTGGCATCCTAACATTGATTCAAGCATTCCACCGGGAAAATTAAATATTTGTCTCGATCTTATTAATCCTGATCTTGTCGGTAAAGTTGATGCATCTACGGGCGCTTCAGGATGGACTCCAAGCAAGACTTTAACTAATATTATAGAAGCTTTAAAAGGAATGATGCATGTTGAACCACCATTTTTTAATCCTGGTGATCCATTGAATCACGAAGCAGGAGAACAATATTTCAGGTTTCAAAAGAAATTTTTTGAAAAAGCTAAGAAATGGACGGAAAAGTATGCAATGGATTAGTTCAAGAGTGATAAAAAGGTTTTACAGCAAAAACCTCTTTTCTTTTTCGGTAATTTTTCTATAAATTAAAAGAAAAACCATTTTTCTTTAATATCTTCTATATTTATTAAAATTTAATAATAATCCTTATCTCAATTCATTAAATAATAAAATGAAAGACTTAGAAAATTTACTATCTAAAAAAAAAGTCATAGTTTTTGACTTGGACGGTACAATTGTAAGATTAAATGTGAACTGGAAAAATCTAAGAAACCTGTTAAGCCAAACTTTTTATCAATTATATGGAGAAAGAAAAGACTTTAAAACCATTACTGAATGCTTTAATGAAATTATAGAACGTGATGATGAATCTCAATTAGAAGCATTTTTTAAACTTGTTCAAGATTTTGAGCTCCGTAACATTGAAAATACGGAATTAATAGAAGAAACCATATATTTTATCAATAACTTAGAACATTTTGGTATTACCAAACAGGTATTTCTAGCTATTTTATCGCTTAACATGCAAGTAACTATAAAAAAAACATTAACTTTGGCTAATTTAAGTGGAAAATTTTCATATATTGTCGGAAAAGAAAATGTTCGAAATTGGAAACCTCATCCTTCAGGTCTATTAAAAATTAAGGATTATTTTGGAGTAACACGTGAAAAAATGATTTATTTTGGTGATTTAAAGAAAGATGTTGAAACTGGCATGAACGCGGGCATTGATGCATTTCTCATAGAGCAATTAATCGCACTTGTAAAAGAAAAATACAGTTCTATTTAATAAATTTACGATTTACTAACTTTTTCCAATATTTCTATTACTCCTTCGGATTTGAAAGGTTTTCTAACAAATCCTTTTACTTCTTTTGGTGTCTCATTACCTAAAGTCTCCTCGTTGATTGTAGATACGATCAATATAGTTGCTTTAGCATCAAAAGATAAAATATCTTTTATTGCATCTATACCCCCCTTTATAGGCATAATGATATCCATTGTAACAATATCAGGCTTCAGTTCTTTATATTTATCAATTGCTTCTTCTCCATTCGTAGCTTCTCCAATAACCTCACAAAAATCCGTAGAATTGACGATCTTTTTTAGCATGGCTCTTGAAAATGAGGAATCATCAACTATTAGAACCGATTTTTTAGTCATTATATCAACCCTAAGTAATGATACTGTTAATTATTTTTGAAAAGCTAGTAAGGATTATTTTATTTAAACATTTTTAATAACAAAGTACTAAAATAAAAAAATTTGTTAAATAAATAGGAATTTTTTTTCACATAAATTTAATGATTATGTTATATTTCATAATTTCTGATTGCTCTTTTACCTTTCCTAATGGCGTGAGAGAAACAATATCGTTACTCCTTAATTTCAACTCTGCTTGTAAATTCACGTTAAAATCTTTAAATATGGGATTATTAGAATTGGGATCCCAATAAATTTCTTTGGTCATTGGATTTGAAACCAACCACTCTTGAGGATTTAATGGGATTTCAATTTGTTCTAACGCCCAAAAGATTTTTCCCAAATCGGCATTAAATTCCAAGACAATTTGAATATTTTCTTCACCTTCCACTTTTCCACAAGCAATGCAATCCTCTCTTTTTATTATATCCAATGCTTCAAATATTCCATATACTCCATTATAATTTAGATAAGGTGGATCCATTGGAGGTCCAATATTTCGTCCCTTAACGCGGAATAAAAGCTTTAATGCCTTGTGTTTCAATGCTAGAAATAATAGAACTTACTGATTGAATTGCTGCAATTTTATTTCCCAAAATATTTTCCATTTCTTCAAACTTGTAATCTGGACCAAAAGTATCCTTGATGTTTCTTTTCCATTCTTGAATTTCTGATTCAGACATTTCAGCTAATTTTTCATCTGATACATTTTCTTTAAATACTCTTTCTCGCAATTGTTCAAGTTGTTCTTGAGCCAAATCCCTCAATTTCACGAGTTCATCATCACGTGTTAAATCAGGTTTATTTCCATATTTTTTTTCATAATCTACTTCTGCTTTGATAACACAATGATTTCTATTTCGAGGTAACCCTTTTAAAGTACAAGCTGCAACTAATTTATCATCTGCTGGAGGTATTGGAACCACGCAACGGTAGCATGGTGTTTGATTTAATAATTTTGGCGCATGTTTCTCATCAAATTCTAGATCAATTTTTGTTCTTATCTTAGCAATTATTGGGTGAATGATGTTCTCCCGTAGTTTTTCTATTTTTTCCTCTAGTTCACCAATCATCCTTTCGGCTTCAAAATATTCGGGGTATTCTTCTTCATTAAGATTCCATAGTTCTGTTTCAACTATTTTCTCTATTTCGGCGTCCCTATCCTTATATTCTATACCTGAAGCCTCTGGAATGACAATCTGAACATGACCTTCAAAACCTACAGTCCCCCCCTCAACCATAGGTTTTTTAATCCTCAAGCAAATTTTATTGAGGTCTAATCTTGCATTAAAATTATCCAAAGCAGCAATTATAACATCTGCTTCTTCATACACGAACATTGGTAGTTTTTGTAATTTTTCAAAATGATATTCCACTTTTAAATATGGATTCATCTCTTTTACTCGTTCTGCAGCAACCTCTGCTTTTGGTCTTCCCTCATCTCCGGGGCGAAAGAGCATTTGCCTTGACAAATTGGAGGTTTCTATAGTATCTAAATCTACCAAAACAAGTTTACCCAACCCCATTAAGGCAAAGTCTTTTGCGATCTCACAGCCTAATGCCCCTACACCAATTATCAATACGCACCCATCATTTAATACTCCTTGATCCCATCCCTCTATTAATTGTTGACGAGCAAACATCCGGGATTTAAAAATTTGATCTTTTTCACTCATGATAAATCGCGTTTTTGTTGTTATAATTATACCAATCGTTTCATGTAAATTTAACTTCTACCTATTTAAATGATAGTATTTGTAAAATTCCTATTTCTTTCTAGTTCAATTCAATAGAATTCTATTTTCATTCTACTTAGAATTTTTGAATAATTATTAATCATCTTTTTTCGCTACTTTTTTAATCATTTCCGAAATATCCTTTAATTCTTTCAATTCTTTTGTCATTTGTTTCTCTTCCTGCCTCTTCTTTTCTTCATCTTTAGCTCTTACCAATTCATTTGTCAAGTCTTTTTTAAAATTTATCATTGCACTCATATTTTTTCTAAACATTTTAGCTTCTTGGGCAATCCGTTCTTTCTCTTTTTTTTCTGTTAATGATTGGATTTTTTGTTTTTCTCCTAATATAGTCGTAATTTCACTGGTATAGCTTCCTATTTCATCAATTATATCTTTTTTCTTCTCTTCATCTTTTCTTCTCAACTCTTCTTCATATTTTCTCTTTTGTTCTAATTCTCTCTGTTGAGCTTGAATTTCTTTAAATTTATGTTCTATATTTTGTTGTAGTCTTCTCGTATTCTTTATTTCTGCTTCAATATACCCAATTTCTTCATCCCACCCAATTTTTTTAAACTTTTTCTTTGCTTCTTCATAGAGATTATAAGCTTTGTCAAATTCATATGTACTAGCTAGCCGCTTGGCTTGATCAATCAATTTCAATCCCTCATCTCTTAACTCATTGATAACATATTTCCTTTCAAGCATTTCTTCGTATTTTAATTTCTGATTTTCGCTTTCTTTCTCATAAAAGGATCTTCTTTGACATATTTCTTCCTGAAATGCATCATATTCTAGTTGCCTTTTTATTCTTTCTTTTTCTTCCATTTTTTGGTTTTTAGCTTGCTCAAACTTTTCTCGCTGTAAATCTTGTATTAACTCCGAAATTTTTTTTATCTCAGGTTCCCATCCAACATTATCTTCCAATATTGTTTTTGCTTGGGCGTATAAAGAGATTGCAGGGTCATATTCTGGTGGGCGTTTTTCTAAATATGGTTTTGCCCTTTCTAACAAGGAAAATGCGATTTCTCTATAATTAGCTTGTTCTCGTGCAATCTCTCTTCTCTCTTCTAAGGCTAATAGTTCTGCAATTTTTTTTTCTCTTTCTTGAAGTTGTCGTTCCTCAATAATTGCTTCTAATTCTCTCTCTTCTTGAAGTAACTCTAATTTTTTTTGAAGTGCCTGTTCTTTTTCAATTTCTTCTTGATTTTTGAGATGTATTATTTTTACCATTGTTGCTTTGATGGATTCGGTTGGAAATTGCAATTGATGTAAAATAATTTCAGCCTTTCTATACTTATCCAAGGATTCATCATATTTTCTAATTCTTAGCAGATTATCAGCATCTTCTAAGAGCTTAAACGCATTTTCTTTTTGTTTTTCTAATTGTAAAATGCTTTCTTCTCTTTTTTGTTGAATGATCTGTCTCCTTCGTAATCTTTCCCTCTCTTTTGCATTTTCTTTAGCAATTTGCACTTGAAAATCACTTTCTTCCTTTTCTACTTGCAACTTGCGTTCCTTTTCTTTTTGGTCAAGTTTTTCCTGCTTTTGTTTTATAGATTCAGTTCTTTGAATCATTTCTTCAATAACGGTTATTGGATATTGAATTTCATTCAAAATTAATTCTGCATTACGATACATTTCAATTGCCTTGCTATATTGCCCCTTTCTTATTTCTAATTCAGAATCTTCTAAAATTTTAAATGCTTCCTGTTTTCTCATTTCAACGTATTGCTGATATTCTTTCTTTTTTATTAAAACGGTTTCTTTTTGCCTCTGCTTGGATTTTTCATTCTCCAATCCTCGGGCAATCTGTTTGTAAAATTCTTTTTCCTCTTCTAAAATACTGATTTTCTTATTTAATTTTTCTTGCTTGATGAGATTTCTTTGCTTGATTTTTAACTCAAGCTTTTTAATTGCCGTTTCAATTAGAGGCACTTCATCGAGCCATTGAATTTCAACAAAAATCTTTGCCGCATTATGATATGCTGATATTGCTTTCTCTAAATCACCTTTTATTATATATTCTTGAGCGGAATCTAGTATTTTAAATGCATCATCTCGTTTCATTTCTTGAGTTTTCTTCTCTTCTTCTCGATATAACAAAGTAATATGTTTCTGTTTTAACTTCTCTCGCTCAATTGTTGATTGTCGAGCAATTTCTAATTGTGCTTCAACCTCCTTTTTTCTATTCTCTTCAATCTTTTGTTTTCTCTTTATTTCTTCTTCAGTTCTTACTTTTTTTATTCTTTCAACACTCATTAGAGTGGTTTTTATCGTTGAGGCTTGTGTCCTCCAATTGGGCCCTAAAACATTAGCTAATTCTAAAGCTTGGTTATATTTATCAATAGCAGAATCATAGTCTCCACTATTTTGTAAAAAATGATCTGCTTCAGTTAATAGATTATAGAATTGCTCTTCTAGTGTTTTTTTTTCCGCAATTCTTTCTTGATATTCCCTTTGTCTTGCTTCTCGAATTTCAGATGAAGTTATTGGTTTTTCTTTTTGTTTTGAAGATATAGCCTCCTGCAACTTCATGAGCTCTTGTTGTTTTTTTTTTAATTTTTGAGTTTCTCCAACATCAATGTTCTGTTTATTCCTAATCATGCCAATATAGTTAAAAATTAGTTGAATATGAGAATCCCATTCAATTTTTTCGAAAAGGTTTATAGCATTTTCTAATTGTTTTATTGCATGATCATATTTCTTTTCTCTCTCCAACCTTTTTGCTTCATCGATCAAGTAAAATGCCCTTTCTTGTATTTTTTCCTCCTCCTTCTTTTTTTCAGCAACTTCTCTCACTTTTATTATTACATTTGCATCAGTATTTTGACTTTGACTAATTGGTTCTTGAATGATGTGATGTATTTTCATTTCAACCTTTTGACCTTGGAATTTCTCCATTTCTTTAACATTTTTCCTTATTTTATCAATAATTGTTTCAATATTTCGTGTTTGCTCTACCCAACCAATCGAGTTTAATAATTCTATCGATTCCTGATAGTGTTTTATAGCCTCATCAAAATTTTTCTCTCTTTCTAGTTCATTCGCTTTGTCCAAAATATCAAATGCTTTCTCTTGAATTTCTTGTGTAGTCTTCTTCTTTTCTTTATAAATATTTACGTTACTCACTTTCTCCTCGTATGATGATTGCACATCAAGCAGCGGACTCCCAGGTAAAGAACTTTCTTGAGGAATTGACACGTGTTTTTTCTGGTTGGTTAGCTCTTGTTGATCGATAACTTCCGCTAACTTGATCGCCTTGGATTTCAAATGTTCCAACTGTTGTTCATTCCAACCTGCTTGAATCAATAGACTTATTGCAAAAACACTATTTTCAACAGCATCATGATAATTACCCTCAGATTCTAACTTATTTGCCCCATCAATTAATGAATAAGCTCGCATTTCAAGTATTCTTTTTGAATCCTCTTCTTCTTGGAGGAATTTTTCTCCTTGATCAATGATTTTCTTAATTTCATTAATTCTTGATGATAACTCATCAATTCTTTCTGCTAAATAACCACTCTTTCTTAAATCCTCGAATGCAATTTCATAATTTTCTAATGCTTTATGCCATTCTTTCGATTCTTCAAACTTCTCTGCCACTTCTAAATATCTTAGAGCCTTTTGAGCTAGATCAATCTCTCTTTCCATTTTAAGATCAATTCTCTTCTATTGAACATGTAATTATTCAAATTAGTACACTTAGATAAATTAAGTTATTATTTCTATATTAATTATCCAAATCTTCTAATTATAAACTTATCAAAAAAAAGCACGGTAAAATATCATTTCTAAAGGTAATAGTTCCTAAACATAGAGAGTAATTCATGCTATTTTTTTATAACATTTAATATGTAATTCACCT
>DXJM01000217.1 GCA_019057355.1 Promethearchaeota archaeon
ATTATTTTTTAAATTTATTGAAAACTATAGGATATTCTTGATCATTTTAATCTAAAGTTAATAATTTGAACTTATTCCTGATTAAATCTAAAATTACATTCTTTTTTAATGTACACGCGTAAAATCCTTATTTAATTAAAAAACAATTAAGAATTATATAAAATATAGACAAACTAGGTAGAATTATTTTACTATTTGAAATTCTAATATTAATATTTCGAGCAAAGACAAGCTAGGAAAAATTTAAATCATATTTGAAATATTATTATTTAAAAACCGGAAAGAAGTGTTTATTACAATGCATTCGACTGAAAATATTAATTATTTAATAAAAAAAATTGAACCATTTGACGTGAAAAAAATCAAAAGAGTAAGTGATCTATTAGAAAGCTTAAAATTTTGTGGATTTCAAGGAAGAAATTTAGGAAGAGGGCTAGATATTCTGACAAAAATGGTAACGGATAAGGATATCCTCACCGTTTTAACTTTAAGCGGGGCAATGGTTCCAGCAGGAATGGGTGATTTAATATGTGTCCTCATGGAAAATAAATTAATAGACGTGCTGGTAACTACAGGAGCAAATATAATCCACGATTTAGTTGATTCTACATCGAATGTTGGTCATTATATAGGTAGTGCTGATGTTTCGGATGATGATTTATTTGATCATAGAATAAACAGGATTTATGATGTATTTCTTCCCGAAGATAACTATAAATTAGCCGAAAAAAAGCTTTTAGAAATTATCCATGAGCTTTATCAAGATAATGAGATTTTTACCACACCTTCAGAATTATTAAAAAAGATAGGGGGAAAGATAGAAAATCGTTCTATTATTTCTGTTGCTACTCAATATAATATACCTATTTTCATTCCTGCTTTTTCAGATTCGGAGTTTGCACTTAATCTCATAAAATACATGGTGAGAGAAGGATATAATTTTCAATTTGATATCCTCGGTGAAGTTACCAAATTTGCAGGTATGATTAGGAATACGAAGGAATGCGGAACAATCATTATTGGAGGAGGTGTGCCGAGAAATTGGTCTCAACAGGTATTTCCTTTATTGGATCAAATTGATGATATTAAAACCTTAGGATATAACTATTCTGTTCGCATCCACACGGCGATGGAATATGATGGTGGTCTCTCGGGTTGCACTATTTCTGAATCGAAATCTTGGGGAAAATATTCTTTAGACTCGAAATATGTTAGCATATGGTGTGATGCGACTATAGCATTACCTATCTTAGTTACAGGATTATTAGAGCGATTGAAAATTATATGAAACTCTCTTAAATTCTTTTTTTAAAAATATTTTTTAATAGAATGATGAATGAAACAAGACCATAAATGACAAAATTAAATACGAGATTTTCTGTACTCTATTATAGTTAATTATTATCAGTTTTAAAGTGTTTTTTAAACTTTAATAAGTATGGATCATTTAAAAATTGGTTTTTTTACTATAAATTGGGTTTATAAATGGAAGTTATAAGATTTTTAGGAGATATGTTGGAAAAACTAATAGCGATAAGTCCCCCAGCAGCGAGAGGATTATTAAAGCTCTCTATAAAAGATGAGTTAGGTTCTTTCACAAACTTGAATAAAGTTAATTATAATGATTTTCTAAAAGTACTCAATAATTCTTTTAAAAACAGGTTGATCAAGCTCAATATCCCCTCCTATGACAAAATCGTTAACGAATTAATATATGAATTAACTCGAAATCAATCTTTATTTACAATGTCGGGGATATGAAAATGGAGTTAATGATATTATTTGGAATTTTTTTATTTTTTTCTATTGGAAGCATTAGTCTTTTGATAATAACAGGCATTTTTATTTTAGTTAAATCCATAATCAATAAAATGATAAATACCCTCTTACTAGCAATATCTTTTTTTTCTGTTGCATTTGGATTCATAGGTAATCTTTTTTTTAATTTGGGTGAGTTAGGCGGACCTCTCCAAGAGTATTTTATATTTATAGGATTTATTACATTCGTAATTTTTATAAATACAACATTCTATAAGAAACAAATGAAAATAGGGTGGGTAATATTGATTATCGTTGTTGTTTTAGGAATAAATCAAATAGTGATGCATCATCTATTTCTTGATGTTGCTATAAAACGGGGATTCCCATATTTTCTCAGAGTTTCTCTCGATTTTCCTTATATTTTTATTGTTTTTAACTGGTTAACATATTCCTGCTTTAAAGCATATAAGCAGTTAAAAAAGCATGATATTCAGGCCTGGATTAAAGCAAGGTATGTGCTCTTAGCAATTTCTTCTTTTATTTTAAGTTTTCATAATATTCCCGAATTTTTTCAACCAAAAGATATTCTTTGGGTTCGTCCAAGCAATCCATTAAGCCTTCTTCTTTTCGGTATTACCACGAGCTTAATGATGTTTTACGCTATTATAGTTTCACTCTCTTGGTTCATGCCAAGGTCATTAAAACGTTTTTTTAACAGGAATTACTCGAGAGATCTGGAAGAAGACTTCACAGAAGAAGAATTGATGAAACAATTTAAAATACAATTTGAAGGATGTTAGAAACTAATCTCAACTATAGGTTTCCACTAAAAATAGAAAAATTTCTAATGAACATTATACTTGATTAAAAATAGGATATAATACATGTTATATAACAGGGTCTTATCTAATTTCAGAAAAAATTGAGAATTTACTATTTTTAAAAATGAAAAACGAGGAAAAAAGCTAATAAAAGATAAAACATCTGAATTTAAAAATTATGCATTTATTTTCTCTTGATGATCATTTTTATTGAAGGAAATGAAACTATTAAATACTATTTTATGATATGTTATTATATGCTATTTTAATCATTTCTAACAATCATAAAGGTTTTATATTAAAGAATAATAAAAAGTCATATCGGTAATTAGGGGTTTTATAATGGAAATTATAAGATATTTGGGAGATATTTTAGCTAAGGAAATTAATATTAGCACTATAGCAGCTAGAGGATTGTTAAAACTTTCCATAAAAGACGAGCTGGGTGCTTTTTATGACTTAAAGACCATGAATTACGATGACTTGTGTAAAGTTCTTAGAAATTCTTTTAGAAAGAGGTTAATCAAGCTTAACTTTTCAACAAGCGATCTCATAACGAATAAAATGTTGAAGGAATTGGCTCAAAATCAATCTTTAATTACCTTATCAGGTATATAAAAAGGAATAATCTGCATGGTATTGTTTTTTTTATTTTTCTAGTCGGGATATCCATATTCATGAACTCAATCTTTATTCTAGCCTTTAATTAAATAAATTAATCTAATAATAAGTTGAATTAAAAAATGTGCCCGGAGAGGATTGAACTCTCGACCTTCCGCACGTCAAGCGGACGTCATACCACTAGACCACGGGCACGATGCTTTTTATCTTCTTCACGTCAAGCGGACGTGTTTATAGATTTTAAGTTATTTTTTTTTATTTTTTAAAAAATATCTTTGTAAAAATTAATAATAATACTAAAACTATAAGCTTAAAGAATTTTTCTCTACTTAATATTTTAATCTGAGTAAAGTATCTCTCAGTAAATTCAGAATCCTCTTGCTAAAAAATGCAATTTCAAAATTATAGATTCAGTATCTAAGGAAGTTTTTTTTTTCTATTAATTTTTATTCTTTTCATTTCCGACATTATTTTCACCTTTTTGAAATGCCACCGTGATTTTCTCCATGCTTCGAGAAATAATTCTTCCAAAGCGTCTTAGTAAGATTGGAGGGTCCACTTTTTCCTTTTACCCGCATTTTTACTCCATTTTTGGAGATAAACCTTGTTGATCTTCCACGAATTATAGAGGAGCATGCGAATAAAAACGTCTAAATATCTCTCGTTATCGTATTTTGACTTCCATCGATGACCCATACGATTTAAATCGGATAATCCCGTTTTAAAAAAGACAAGCATGTATTCATTTGAGAAAAGTGATTTTAGCTTAGCCTCCAAATCGGAAAGTGGAGATAGATAGATTATGTGCATACATAAAAATAATCACTTTTTTCTTATAAATCTTAAGATAAGCCTTCATTG
>DXJM01000218.1 GCA_019057355.1 Promethearchaeota archaeon
ATTTCTTTCAATGACTTATTGCTATAGTTCCAGTTGTTATTTTCTGTTGAGTTTTTATAAGGCATGATAAATCGTAAATTAAAGCAAATCCTTTACCTATATAAAGTATTTGGACATATTTAAAACTAGCTCATTTCGACAAAATCAAATAACTTATACAAGAATGTAAAAAATGATTAGTAAACCTTTAGGTTTAAATTAATTTTGAAATCCATTTCAAATTTTGTCATCAGGATGATATTAATACCTTGATAGATCTCTTTATACCCTTCATCAGTAAAAGCGTAGGTGATAATTGGAAATTTTCCAATTTTTATTTCACTAGATGCATGATTTATCTCAATTTCAAAGGTTAAACCATATGTTTTATCATAGGCCTTAAAATGAGATCCAGAATAGAGAGAAGGCTCTAAAAGATCTTTATTCTCTTGCTCGCTTGATTTTAAATGAAGGTGTTCCCATTGGAAATCATTAGGATCACCATTAAAGAAAAAGGGCACATCAATAGCAAGCATTATATTATCAATAATAGATTGTTCGATTTGTCCATTCTGGTTGACATCCTTCAAAGTACACATTACTGTAAGCTTTACTTGATTATTTTCTACTTCAATGGTTTTATACATGTCACAATAAAAGTGTTGATCTGACTTAAGATCTTTAATTGCCCCCTCTTTATGCATTTCTAGTAGAGAATTTTTACCAGATATATCACTCTTGGTGACTTTAAAAGATCCATTAATAAAATCACCAAGCTCATAATACTTATCAGCATCAATTTGGCTGAAATTGACATCATCGCGGAAAAATCTCGTGCGCATCATTGTTCTCCTGAAATGATCCACTTTTATTTCTCCTTTTTTGAGTTTTTCATCATTATGATATGCTTCAGGCCATCGTGTTAGGGTATTTAATAAATTATATGATTTTGGTTTATAGTCCAACTCGAAGATTGTCCCTCCATCTGAAGGATTCACATATACATTGAGGATGTCCGATTCAATCAATACTTCCAGCTTGCTGTCCCCATTGAAATCGAGTGGTTCAATTGAGATGTATGAACTGTTTTGGGAGACTATCAATCCGTTCATGCCATCTATTATTTTTTCTGCATTGATCAAGTGGGTATACACGGAAAATCTCAAGAATTGGAGATATACTCCTCCAAACATTCCATGCCAGTAACAATCATTGCATTGACTTTTGTAAATCTCATCCCACGCTTCAAGAACTTTAGGTTTTAATCGTGAAATGAGTTCAGAGTCTTTTATTTTTTTAATTTTAGATTCGATGAGAAGAAGTTTTTTTCTTACATGAAGCATTTTTTTATGCATGTTATTCGATTCGGGATATTTTACCAGAAAAAATCTCCAAAATCCACCTTTTAAAAATTGAGAAGCTTCTTTCCACGTGGAATATTTTTGTGTAAGGACCAATATATGGCTAAATTTCTTTCTAATTTCCGTGGGAAGCACCCATTCTTCCATTTTATCATAACTTGCTGCAGGTAAATAAACTAAATCTTTTGCAGGATATTGTTCTATGTACTCTGAAAGGGTAATCGTTTTGATCCAATCATTATTTTCTATCTGTTCAATAAAGGCAGTCATGAACGGCTTGCCTTTATCTCCCTCTTTATGTCCACAGCCCTCAACATAGCAGATTTGATGCGTGCTTCCCCAAACTCCCATTTTTTCAGCATCAGAAATCATTAAGGCAACACGATCACCACTTTCATCAGCAATCTGTCTCAAATAATCGACTGTCATGTAAGTTGGCTTCCATGGAACTAAATACCTAATTGGTTCATTAATTGCAAAGATTCTCAGTAATTCCCCCTCATCTTCGGTATTATAGGTATAAAGCGTCTCTTCTTGAGTAATCCCCGACGAACGAAAATGATTATCATCCACAATAACATATTTTAATCCCACTTCACTCAAAAACGAGGGAAAATGTGGCTCCCAGACTCTTTCGGATAACCACGCACCATTTATTCCTAATCCAAATTCTTCATTAATAAAATGAGAGAGCTTTTTCATTTGAGCAATTTTATCTCGATGTGGAATGATAGAAAACATAGGTTCATAGTAGCCTCCTCCTATAATCTCAATTTGACCTCTTTTTGCCATTTCTTTTACTTTCTTGATTAGTTCGGGTTTATTTTTTATAAACCATTCCAATAAATTACCCGAAAAATGAAGGGTAAATTTTACGCTAGGATGATCATTTATCACGTTTATTAAAGGTCCATATGATTTAGTAAAGCAATCTTCAATAACGTGCTCGAAATTATCAACGGGCTGGTGAAAATGAAAAACAATGGGAAGGTAGATGCTCTTTTGTGTTATAATTATTACACCATTCTTTAGTAATATTGCTAATAAAGATACAATGGTTTATAATTGTAATCAATAGTTTAAATGAAGAATTCAATTACAATTGATCGATATAAAGTAAGAAAACTGTTTAAAAGAACAATATTTATTTAATTACAAGTTTAACAATAGATGAGAACAAATTAAAATTAAAAAATTCAAGATCATGGTGTCATTAATCGATGAAACGTCAATGTTAACAATTATAAACAGTGGGGAATTTAAAATGTGGTTAATTTCAAAAAGATGGTTTGGAAATAAGCTATTTTTAAATGAGAAAAAAAAAATAATCCCACACGTCATCGCGCGCTGCTTTTCTCGCGATACCGAGCCCTCTGATCACACTGCTCAGGTTTATGCAGACACCGGAAGAGCACACGTATGAACTCCAGACACATAAAGATAACATAAACAGTCACATGCTAGAAAAAAAAAATAATGCATAGGAGTCAACTGGCACGCAC
>DXJM01000219.1 GCA_019057355.1 Promethearchaeota archaeon
AATTCCGTTATGGGTTCACTTTCCATTTTTTGAATGGAAATCATTTTTTTTGATAGGGAGGGGATCCTCATTAAATCATCATGGGCAGATTCAACTTCATCTTTTGTGTTGATATTTAATTTCACCGCACCTGAATCTGATTTATGCACAACATCTTCCGCCATGAGTTTTAAAACAACAGGAAAACCAATTTCATCAGCAGCAAGAATTGTTTCTTCTTTAGTTGAAGCAAGCTTTTGATGAGGGACATTGATACCAATTTGTTGCAATAATTCTTTTGATTCAAATTCCGTGAGAATAGTTTGACCGGAATCACTTTTAATTTTTAAAATGTCTGCGATATTCATTTATAATATTCCTTTCTTGTTAGAACTATATTTTTATTAAATCAGAAAAATAATTTAAAATTATTTAAAAAGAAGTAAAAAGAGAGATGAATTATTATTTTAAAAACTCTATCATCATGGCATTTACTTCTGGAGCATGTGAAAAGTAAAATTCATGTCCGGCATCATCTAAAATCTTTAGGGTGCTATTAGGCATTTGTTTATGCATTTGTTCTGATACAAATACTCCTGCTAACTTATCCTTTTGAGCAGCAATTATCAAGGTTTTATGTTGGATTTCATGTAATTTATCCAAGCTATCATGCATTGATCCTGCAATTGCTTGATTTTCGAGGTCTCTAGGCGTGCATTGATTCAATTTTGATTCTTCAATTAATTGTTCTGCAGAAACAATTCCGTGGATTTTTTTTTTTTAGATCGGCTTCGAGCAATTTTCTAAATTTAATGGTATGAACAAACCGAATAAAGTTCCAAAAAGCAACCGCAGGATCTTCTTTTCTCAATTCATAAAGATCGACATAAGAATCTTTCAAACTATTCAAGCCATCTCCAGTATGGTTGGATCCAATTATCACTAATTTATTAGCTCTTTTAGGATACTTCAACACAAAATTTTGAATGATCCATCCGCCTAATGATTGCCCTCCTAAATGAGCAGTATCAATATCAAGGAAATCCATCAAGCCTTTTAAATCTTCTACAAGTGTATCAAGCGTGTAAGGTTGATCCGGGTGACTTGACATGCCACAGCTTCTAAGGTCATAAGTAATTACTTTAAACTGCTCTGATAAGGTATCGACTTGTGCAATCCATGTCTCTTTTTTAGATGCATACCCATGAATTAGAATTAAAGGATAACCATCCCCTTTTGTCTCATAACAAATTTTAATATCATTGATATCTGCAAATGACATAATATATGTTGTTTTTGTTAATATTTAAGATCTTACCATGCATATTTTTCAACCCACTGGAGGTGCTATCAGAAAAAACTTCCGGAGTTTGAATAAAAGCACGTTCATGGCGTTTCTTTTTAATTAGAACCTTCGTACTGGAGTTATCTATTGCACTTATCATCCAGATGCATTTAAATAGGGCAGAATGATTATGAGTTTTAAGTATAAAGCATTTATAATTTAAAAAAATAGAAGGGGCACTTGATGACAGGAGAAAGATTCAATGATAAAATGGTCAAAATTGTGGGAGATATCATACAAAACAAATTGCCCGTTCCTTTACCTCAAGAATCGAAGGAGGGTAAGATTGCTTGGAATATTGCAGGAGAATCTCTAAAATATGTTTCAAATGGAAAATTGCAGTTAGCAATTAGACACATGATCCATTCCTTGCGATCAGGAGTTCCAGAACCAGTAAATTCCCATCTAAAACCATTATTACTCAAGTTAATAGACCAACAAATAAAACAAAATATAAATTTCAATAAAAATTTCAAGCTATTATATCATTAAAGAAAGAGAAAAAGGTCCATCAACAAGGAGCTGGAATTAGGACATTTTCAACACTAATTCAGCGACTCTTTTACCCAAGTCCCTTGCTATTAATGCTCCAAGCTCGTCTATTTCTCCCTTCCCAACAAAATCTTTAAGACCTTGCTTTTGAAGCGTGGTAATGGGGATATTTCCTTCTAAAAAAGGAACACCTTCAACATTTCCCACCACGATCATTCCCTGAATAAGCGCAAAATTAATTAAATTTACAATGACACTTTCACCACTATTTCTCAAACCACTTGCGGCCATTGGACCAAAAATGATATCTTTCATGAGATAATTTTTCATTTTCCACGGTCTCGACCTATCAATGAAAACCTTTACTTGAGAGCATATTGTCCCAAAATAATTCGATGCTGATATTAAGAGAGCGGACGAACCGAGAATTTTTTCCTCTAATTTTTTCATATCATCATTCTCAGATAAGGGACAATCGTTAGGAGCTTTTAAACATGCATCACATCCATTACAAGGAGTAATTTTATATTCAGAAATTTGAATTTTATTAATTTCAAACTCATCTGATATTTCTTTGATTCCTTCAATCGCATTGTCAATTAAAAAATTGCAACTTCGATTTTTTCTGGGTGATCCTACTATTAATGATATTTTTTTTACCATCCATTGCACACCTTTTATTTTTTAAGTTAGTTATTTTGAAAAGAGAAAAAGTCATTTTATCAGACTATTCATCATCTTCGTCATCAAGATCAATTTCACCATGACAATTTTCACAAAAAGCAATGCCATTCACGAATATTGCATCACTTTCGTGTATATATTCTCCACAATGGGCACAATCTACATATTCATCGTCATCATATTCACCATCATCGTCATCAACCATGATAGATTCCTCTTTAAAACATTTATTATATTAGTTTATAGAATAAAAATTTTTTATATTTATAATTCTTTATTGAACTGCTAAAAATAGCTTTGAACTTAATTGTTAAATATCCTTGTTCTCTGGGTTATCACGTGCTGTATCAGTGCTTTTCTTTTTTTTTTCCATAATCTTGAACGCATCTTCCGTATCTTCAGGAATATGTTTTGAGTGCTTTTTAAATTGTTTCTCATCAAATTTATTAAACTTGTTTTTGAGTCTATCTCCAACAAGAGAGGTGTTTGCGATGATACCAGCTATGACAAAGATGATAAATAGTATGATATAAAAGGTCAATGACGATGTAGGAAAAAAACCGAGCAAATTATTTACGATAAAAACCATCACTTGTCCGATGGGAACCACCACAGGTTGTAAAATAACCAAGATCACGCCTATAATGTCAGCGAGCAATTGCAATATCTCAATAGTTTCCAAAATCACGTTTATTTGCCCTCCTTTTGTAATAATTTTTGTTCTCTTTCTTCTCTTATTTTATATCGATTAACCGTGAAATCAATCACATCATAGATTTTTAAAAGAATAGTAAGGAAATACACTCCTAAATAAACCAGGATCATCTGTGTTAAGTTAATATAGACGCTTCCAAACTCAAAAATGAATTCAACTTCGAGAGCACCTGAAAACCGATAACTCCAGATATAAAAGCAATTCAAGATGACTTGAAGGAGCGAAAAGATACCTCGACGAATTGATTGTGATGGTGAAGAATATGCGAAAAATGCACATCCGCTAACTATGAGCCCGAAAGCGAATATCCAAAATATGATATTCTCATATTGAACTTGTTCTAACTGTATGGGCATGCCTTGAATTGATAAATTCTTAACCCACGTAAAGCCTAAATAAGGAATCACGATTGTTGTTATGATATAGATGATTGTAAATATAATTCCCCTGATCATGTTTTTAGTATCTTCCATATTGAGTCACCTTAAAATTTTTATGCTCCCGTGATATTAAAATCCTCTATTACTGCTCGAAATGAAATTAAATTAAAAGAATAGGACGCAGTTAGAGACAAATCAGCTAAAAAATAGGGAATAATAGCAGGATTAAATTCAGGTATGGTGAAATCTGTAGCATTTATTTCTCCTTCAAACAGTGTACCTTTTGGAACATTACAAGGTATTGTTGAATGAGTTAATATGTTGGCAGAGAAAGCATGAGATTCGTTATAGTACATGTCAATTGACAAGGATAGTTGTAAATCGTTTAAATCAAAATAACCGTCATTTGTTATATTAAATGGAACATACACGTACCAATTGTCTGGATCTGATGGATCAAGATAATAATCAATATCGTCCGTACCTACATAAATATTACCTTCGTTTGTTAAAATATTAATAGCAGAGAGACCACTTAAGGCAGAAATAATCGAGAGAGAAACCGTAAAAGTTAAGAGAAAAATGCGCACTACAAGTCTGAATATTCTTGCTTTTCTCATTTTTTTTAATACCACTATTTATGACGCATTATATAATTTAGCATAATTGCATCGAGATTGAATTTCAGGAGATGATCGTTTATGTTTCAACACGAACTTCA
>DXJM01000220.1 GCA_019057355.1 Promethearchaeota archaeon
ATATTTTCTCCGCTCCTTTTAATTCTTCTCCAAATATTCTGTTTCTAATGCACTAAATTAGGTTAATTCTATGATAAAGATTTTTCTCCTATAATGAAATTATAAAAAGCTGACTTTGTTAAGATAATAAAATTTAAATAAATAAAAAAATATAAGGTAACTACGAAAAAGTCAATAATAGATAATATCCTACAGATAAATAAAATTTTCTTCAATTCTTATGACCAATAATTCCTCAAATTACACGTCTCAATCATTATTTTATGACATATTGTATGCTGCCTTTTTACACGATATGGGTAAATTTTTTTGGAGGTCAGATAGATCTCCTATTAAAAGGTATGAGCATCTCACTGATGATGATTATGGAAGATCAGGAGCACATTCGAAATGGTCTGCTGAATTTTTTCTCACTGAATTGAAAGATAAATTGGTAGAAAATGTGGATTATAATTTAGTTGAAAATTTGATATTATTCCATCATAATCCTGATTCTGATAAGATAAATGTTAATAATGTGAGAAAAGAAGAGTTCAAGAAATTAGCTACCATAATTCAAATTGCAGATCATGCTTCTTCTGGAGAAAGAATCAAAAGAGCCGATGGAGAAGAGCTTGGAAGTCCTCGTACGGAAATATTGCATTCAGTTTTCAGTAATGTGAAATTAAAAAAACCTTTTTCTAAAAGTGGTTTTTACTCTATCAGACCATTACTCTTGGGAGAAGAATCAAGGGACGTGCTATTTCCAAAACTTTCTAAAGAAGAAGCTTACGGTAAATATGCTTCAGATACCCAACCGCTCTATAGGGAACTATTTAATTCCTTTAAGAGTGAATTAAATAGTTTGGTACAATACAATAAAAAAATTACTTTTCAAACGTTGTTTAATCTGATCCTAAAATATACGATCAATATTCCTTCAGCGACTTATGTGGATATACCCGATATTTCGTTGTTTCATCACATGAAATCCACTGCCGCCATTGCAATCTGTCTTTTTATGGATTTAATGCAAGAAAACAACGATTCTCTAGAAAGAATAGAACTTTTAAGCATAAAAAATGCAGAAAAAGCGAGATATCTCCTACTCGAAGGTAATATTTCGGGGATTCAAAATTTCATTTATTCTATTTCTTCTAAGGGTGCTGCAAAAGGTCTGAAAGGAAGGTCATTTTTCGTTCAGTATCTCGGAGAATTGATCTCTGAAACGATCCTAAGGCAATTGAACTTACCGAGATGTTGTGAAATTTATTGCGACGGGGGAAATTTTTATTCATTAGTCCCAGCATCAATAGAAAACTCCTTAAAAGATATATCTTTTACAATTAAAAAAAAAATATACGATATTTTTAAAGGAATACTCTACATTGATATTGATTGGGTTAAGTGTAATCTTTATAATTTTTCTATTGTCCCTTCTAGAGGATACAGCTCTTTTGGTGAAACCTGGGCAGAGATTAATTCTTTGTTAGGAAAAAAAAAATTCCAAAGATATAATGATGTGCTCTCAAATTCGAAAGGGTATCAAAAAGTCTTCTTACCTCAAGGTAGCGGTGGAGAAAGGGAAGGTATTTGCAGTATCTGTAAGCTGGAGAAAAAAAAATTAAGTTCTGAAAAGAAATGTCGGTTATGCGAAAATTTTGAAAAAATTACTAGCGACTTAATAGACACTAATTATTTATTAATCTTAAAATACAAGGATATTGAAGAGACAGAATATGGAATCGAATTAAATGATATCAAGGATTTTTCAAGGATTTTTGGTTCTGAAATAAGACTTATTCGTGATGATAATGATTTTAATGCCTCATTTAACGAAATAGAAGAGAAATCAAGTGCATATGACAGAATTGATATCTATATTATAAATGGAACTGGTATCGAAAGTGTTGCAAAAATGATATCTTCCTTCAACATGGAGGACATTGAGATTAATATTGGATTTAAATTCTTTGGAAACCTCATCCCCGTAAATAAAAAAGAAGTAAAGAATTTTGATATGATTGCCGAGAATGGAACGGGGGATAGAAAAATTGGCATTCTCAGGATGGATGTTGATAACTTAGGATCAATTTTTTCACAAGGTCTTGAAATAAATTCCTTATCTCGCTTGTCATCACTAAGTTTTCGATTAATGATCTTTTTCAAGTATTGGATTAATCAGATTTGTAGTGGAAATATCGAGGAACGAGATTTAAATGATTTATCATTCATTCAAGAAATAGAGGATTCTAGCATTAACGATTATCTAGAACGTTTAAAGTCGTCAATAAAAAATAATATTTATTTAATCTATTCCAGTGGGGATGATCTCTTCTTGATTGGACATTGGAATGATATAATCTTGCTTTCCACGATAATTCGAGAAGTGTTCACGACTTACACGCTTTCAAATCCGAATATAACAATTTCTGCAGGAGTTTCGATAGTCAATCCAAAATTCCCTTTATATCAAGCAGCTAAAGTTGCCGGAGTGGCAGAAGAAGCTGCTAAATCTACTGGTGATAAGAACTCCGTGAACGTATTAGGTCAAGTCTATTCTTGGAAAAAATTCAAGGAATTATGCCTATTCAAGGATGAATTATATTTACATTTATTCCGCAATGAGTTAGATAAAGCCATCATTCATAAACTGTTACAATTCAATAGAGAATATCAAGAAGTTCGAGAAAAGGCATTAAATGACCTTAAAAACAAGGATCAAGCGTTCATTTTAAATCGGGACAAAATAAACCTTTATTATGCGAATGCCGACGACGATCTCGAACAGATCGCATGTGAAGCGGCATATTATAGCCCTTGGCATTGGCATTTCAGATATTTCATTAAACAAATTAAGGGTAGAAAAGAAGTTATGGACGATTTTCTAAACCGGTTAGAAGAGAACGTGGTGGCTCAAAATAAAAAAATGATTCAAGATTTATACTTACCCGTTAGATGGGTTGAATTATTATTAAAAGAAAAAAAAACAAACAAAAACAGCATCAAATTAGCCTGATAATAAATTTAATAATTTAGAAT
>DXJM01000221.1 GCA_019057355.1 Promethearchaeota archaeon
AAACTTATTTTGTTAAAAATTCATTTAAATTCTTTCTAATATATCTGGTTCTCAATTCACTGAGATTTTCATCAGTTTCATAAAATTTATCATCGAGTCTATTCAGTTTTGCCGATTGATATGTTTCAAAATATGCTCTTGTTGTCCCAGCCTCTTTCGTTTTTGAATGTGTTTTAATTTCATCATTATAAACCTTTAAGACATCCATTATTACTTTTTTTGTTTTAAATGCTTTAATTTTACTTAGAGCTTCAATCAATTGGTTAAGAAATAATCCGTTTGTTGCATATAAATATTGATTAAATCCCCCATTATCGATATATTCCTCTAATTTCCACGTTGTATATACATATTGAAATCCTTTTGATAATGTTCCGATGACTTCATGTTCATCCTGATTGTTCTTGATTTTAACTTCTAAAAGATAATCCATTATTGCCTGTTCTATTTTATCATCTGGAATTTTACTGAGCGTGTCAAGAGTGAATTTTACATATCTTTTTCTATTAGTCCAACCATCCTTATTAATAAAAGTGTGATCAAACTCCGACATATATCTTCTCATCATATTATAATGATGCAGTTTATTAATTATTTTTCATTGAATATAGTTCAAATAATCGAAAAAAAATATAAAATAGCTTGGTTTTATTTTTTAACTACATTACACCTCAGAATGATGTTCCATCTGATTAATTTGAGAATAAGAAAAAAGAAAAAAACACCCCTACTTTGAAATTATATCTGAAATTAAATCTTTTCATTTACTCTTATTTTGATTTCATTAGCATTTCTATGATTTGATTGATACGCGGCACCATTAGAGATGGATTAGGTAAGTCCCCTTCTGCGAGAAGACAATTTTCAAATAATTGTTCAACTATGAGACCAATTTTATCATCACTTGGATTCTTCTCATGCAAGTCTAAAAGTCCTTTGATAATAGGATGATCTCGATTAAACTCCAATATTTTACGTGGGATTTCAAAATCCTTTCCTGATTGAGTGACAGACCAATATCTCATGGCTCTTTGCATGCTTGAGGTCATTCCTCCTGGAGGGTTAGCTAAACGACAGGCATTATTGTATAACCGATCGGAGACCTTGGCGTCAAGGATTTTTTCTCCTAACTTACTCTTCACGTGTTCTAAAAAGTTTTTAATATTTTTAGGTAACTCTTCTTTATCCTTCTCCTCTTTATCATCCTTTTCTTCCTTTTCTCCTTTTTCTTTCTCTTTTTCGTCTGTAACATCAACGGGAGTGAACTTATAATATTTAACTTCAGCATCATCTCCCTCACCAACTTTTTCCTTGTAATCACGAACATTCATCGTCAAGAAATTATCAATAGGCTCGTCAAATAAGACTACTTCAAGATCATTTTCAGTATAATATCCCAAGTGAGGAGATAATTTCATCGTGCTCAAATTTTCTCCAACCAAGTAATAGATCTCTTCTTGTCCTTCTTTTCTCTCCTTAATATACTGTTCCAAGCTCCTATATTCATCATCTCCCGTCTTGGTTGTTTTAACTCGAAGATATTTTAGGAGTTTCTCTGATTTTATGGGATCCGTTACAATCCCTTCTTTGATATAGAAGCCATGGCTTTCCCACATTTTTTTATATTTATCGGGATCGTTTTCTATGAGATCGTCTAATTCTCGAAAAAATTTCTTCACTAAGAGCTTCTCTATTTTCATCATTATACGATTTACTTGAATCGTGTCCCTACTAATGTTTAACGGAAAGTCATCTGAATCGACCACTCCTGTAATGAATCTCATCCATTTTGGTATGAGATCCTTGCAATCTTTCATGATCATGACATTCTTAGAATAAAGGGTGAGACCATAGTCATCTTCAGGTCTAACAATAGGAATGGGGCTAACTCCTGGTATGAACATTATGGAACGAAATTGGACTTGCCCATCCACTTTATAATTGATAACGTGGAGATATTCATCATAACGATTAGACACGTAATGGTAAAAATTTTTATAATCCTCATCCTTTATGTCATTGGGTTCTTTTTTCCATAATGGGTGCAATTCATTTATTGGTTCTGGTCCTTTTTCTTCTCCTTCTTCTTCTATTTCCGCATCGCTTTTCTCCTTACTTGCTTCCTTTTCACGTTCTTTTTCTTCCTTTTTCTCCTTCTCAGTTTTTATTTTTGTCACGTAAATTGGAAATGAGACATAATTTGAGTATTTCTTGATGATGGTTTCAATCCGGTATTGTTCTAAATATTCCTTATCTTCCTCTTTTATAGAGAGAATTACCTCCGTTCCTCTCTCTTTTTTTTCCACGGGTTCAATAGAAAACTCTCCCGTTCCATCAGATTCCCATATGTGGGCAGGTTCTTCTTTTAGATAAGATTTAGATAGAACTTTAACTTTTTCTGCAACCATGAAAATCGAATAAAAACCTACACCAAATTGACCGATGATGTCAAGATCGATGTCTTTTTTATCCAATTTTTGCGACATTGTTAACTGTTCCAAGAACTTCTGCGAACCACTTCCCGCAATGGTTCCTAAATTGGTGATCATCTCGTCTTTAGTCATCCCAATGCCAGTATCCTTTACCGTGAGGGTTTTATCTTCAGGATTTATAACAATCTCAATCTTTAGCTCTTCATCAGGGCTCTCGATATCCTTTTCAGTAAGGGAAATAAAATGAATTTTTTTAAGAGCGTCTACTGAATTGCTTATTAACTCCCTCAGAAACACTTCCCTGTGCTGATATAATGACTTGCTTAGGATGTCTAATAACTTTTTAATTTCTGCTTTAAACTCATATTTATTTCCAGTCATAATATGTAAAAAAATTTATCCAACTATTAAAAATTATACGGTTTGGTGAGTATCATCAATAGACCCATACTATTAGAATTTGAACCTTAAGCCTCGATTGTCTCTATTTAATTGAAAGGTGATAGATTTCTTCCGTTATCTGAAAAATATATTCAAAGGGAATGCGAATTAATCAATATTCTTCATTTTTAATTTTTGAAGGAATTTTTTTTACTTCATCAGCTAGTTTGATAGCAACTGTCTCCCCCTTTTCACATTCTTCTGGTGTAGGATGGCCTTTAAAAGTTATTGATTCAGATATATCCCAATTCATGTTTTCAGATAGCTTCTCAAAATCCTTTTGGGCACCTCCACTCCATCCGTAGGACCCAAAATAAAGTACTTTTTTATACTTGATACTCTTTTTCTTTAAGAGTTCCATAAAATATTTCATTGGGGGAAACATGCTATATTCATATGTAGGACACCCAATGATAAGTCCTGCAGATTTATACGCATCTGAAAGGATAAATGAAGGGTCTTCATTAGGAACACGATGAACGTGAACCGGAACTCCCACACTTGCAATTCCTTTTAATATGGCATTCAACATTACTTCCGTGTTTCCATACATGCTCCCCCATGCAATACATATCTCAGGTTCTCCTAAATCTCTATTATAATTGGAATATCGAACATATTTATTTATAATTGCTTGTGGATTCCCTCTCCATACCAATCCATGAGATGGAGCAATAACTCTTGTATCAAAACGCTTCAATTCATCGATTCCTTTAAGAACACTTGAAGAAAACATGCTGATTATATTTGAGTAATATCTCAAGGTCTCCTCCTCCCAATATTGCTTGTGAATCTCTGGAGTCTCATCGTCAAAGATGCTTCCTTGGTGAACACCAAATGCCCCAAAAGCATCACCCGTGAATAAAACTTTTGAATCGATCTCATAGGTTGCCATGGTCTCAGGCCAATGGACGTTCGGAATTTCCGTAAATATAAATTTTTTACCATTTCCTAAATTAATTTCATCACCAGTCTTCACTTCAATAACATTTTCAGTTATTCCATAAAATCCTTCTAAAAGTCTTGCTCCTTTTTCAGTGGTGACAAATTTAGCCTGAGGGGCAATCGATTTTGATAGATATATAAGCCCCGTGTGATCTGGTTCAAGATGATTTAAAATGACATAATTAATATCTTCGGGAGAAATTTTTAAAGAATTTAAATTTTCAATGAGAACATGTGATGCTCCACCCCATTCTCGAACAAGCTCCACGATGGCATTTTCCCTTCCTTTAACTACGTAAGAATTTAAGGCCACTCCATGTGGAATTGGCCAGATACCTTCAAATAAGTCTTCGGTATGAACGTTAGCTCCTACCCAATAGACATCTTTAGCTATAGTTATGGCTTTCATTAGTTAACTTAAAATTTTTTTTTAGTTACAAAGGTTTAAGAACGCTTTTTTTATAAGGATTGAATATATAAATTATAAATCCATGAACTATTTACAACGCCTTAAGGAATTTAGAATGAAGTTCTAAAATATATCATTTTCTCAATTCAGAATTGAATAATTAAGGAGTTAATAAAATTATTCTGATGCGAAATTGCTTAATACGTTTTAAATAGCATCCATTTTCAATTCTCGCCCTAAATATTGACAAGTATTTCATTTTTAGAGGAAAAACGTTTCGTCAATTTTACAAAAAGAAGTATCAGAATTGAAGGAATAATC
>DXJM01000222.1 GCA_019057355.1 Promethearchaeota archaeon
TAATAGTTATTTGTATATTTATAAAATAAAAAATTTTTGTGTGTAAGATTATGAAATTAAGTAATTTGAACCTTGAAAAACACGTAACTCCGAATAACAATGATGCTATACTTGTAATAGATGTTCAAAATGATTTTATTCCAGGAGGCGCATTACCTGTAGAAGAGGCAGATACAATCATAGAAGATATTAACACAATGACACATTTTTTTAGTGAAAAAAATGCTAAAATTATTTTTACCCAAGATTGGCACCCCAAAAATCACCTTTCATTCGCGAGCATGCATCCAGGAAAAGAACCAGGAGATGAATTCCATTCTGAGGATGGCTCAATAGGTCCCATATTATGGCCAGCCCATTGTGTTCAAGGCACAAAAGGCGCACTTTTTCATGAGAACCTAAAAATAGAACATGGAAATTTAATACTAAGGAAGGGAACAAATCCTAAAATAGATAGTTATTCTGCTTTTCTTGAAAATGATAAAAAAACGAAAACAGGATTATCTGGCTATTTAACATCCCTTGATATCAAAAGGATTTTTATATCAGGTTTAGCATTGGATTATTGCTGTTATTTCACAGCAATAGATGGGATGAACTTTGGATTTGAAGTATGTTTAATTATCGATTTGACGAAAGGAATTGACCAACCACCTAATAATATCTCAAACTGTCTCAAGGAAATGGATTATCAAGGAATAAAATTCGTAAAAATGGATAGTATCATTAAATAGAGTTAATATATTGGATTATTTCTCTATTTGAGCCTTTTTCTTTTTTCAAATAGACTTTGTAATTCTTTTAATACTTCAGCTCTAGCAGAAGGCGCACTTGCCGTATTACTCCTCCCTGAACTATACACGGGGGGAGGTGGGGATAAAAATTGAGGGGGAGATATGTTAGAAGAGAATATTGGGGTGGGTGATGATGAAACAGGAGCCTTCGCTATCTGTTTTCCCTGTTCTAAATTCGAGAGTCGATTGTTAATCTCATCTAAATGTATCATTACGGTCTCTGACAATCTGATCAATCCATTCATGGTATTTTCTAATATAGAAGCAATACCCTCTATTTTAGTAATGGAAGTATCCTCCAAAGTGGCAGTTTTTTCCATTGTATCCTTAAGATATTGCGCAAATTTTGGCTCGTTAGCAATTATGGAATAAATAGAGCTTAAATATATTTCATAATCAAGTTTTTTCTTATTTTTAAATATCTTTTTAATTTCATCCTTAAGATGTTCAACATTTAATAAGATCTCATTATTCTCCTTTAAATCAGGGTCAAATTTATGAATAAATACTAAAATATATGGAAATTCTTCAATTCTCAAGAGATAATCTAAAATATTATTAAAATAATCTAAACTTTCTTCATAATTATCACTGTCTTGAACATCTATAACATATATGACTAAATCTACCCGAAAAAAATATTTTTCTGGTTCTCGAAGATAACGATTTCTATATTCTTGTTGCCCTCCAAAATCCCAAACGTTTAAATTTAAGTTTTTTGTTTTTATTTCCTTTCTTTCCACACCCTTCGTTGGTTTTAATCTTGTGAGATCCTTAACTCCTAATTGCCCCCCAAATTTTGTTAAAATGGTTGTTTTTCCCGCATTTCCTAAGCCAATGACAATGACTTTTTGTTCTTTTTTTTCGAGGACTATTTCTTCTTTTCTTATCCGTTCGGCAATAATACTAATTATGGTTGCTTTTTTGATCTTTTCTTCGATTTCCGTATCTATAGATAAGATTTCTTCAATTTTTGCTTTTTGTTTTGGGTCCGTTTTGTATAGGACTTCAAAAGGAGAATCTTGATCTAATATTTGAAATTCATAAATTTGAGAGACCTCGAACATGTCGTATATGAGTTTGACATCAACATCTTTTAAAAAATTGAACGCTAAGGCAGGTAATTTTAAAAAATCATCTACGGTTTTTAGAGGACTCGCTAGTTTTTTAATCACGGATTTATCTATAAATTTTAAAAAAGGTTGAATTTTACTTTTTTGCTTTTTTGCCATTATTATGTATATTCTTTTTTTCCTTAGTTCTCTTGAAGATCAATAAATAATATTATTAAAAGATTTTCTTTAAAAAATGAGTATGTTTATTAAAGAATAGCTGAAAAATTACTTAAATCTTTTTATACGACAAAATTTGTGTATATTTCAACTTATTTCTGGTGTAAAGCAAATCTCCTCGTAATATCAGGGTGTTAATCTCATATTACTGCTCAATTCTCCGATTTATTAACTCTACCAAACGATTTAAGCAAAAAACTTAAATCTTTAAAAAACAATTGTTATTTATGGATAAAATACAAGAAGATAAGCAAGAAGTTGAAATACGAGAGCATTCGGACGCAGATTTTTATCCTGGTTTAGGCCGTGACTGACTTTTTTGAGGCGTGTGAGGCGACTACAGAGGATATTGACATCGATTTTTTTCTAGAGCTTTTAAAAGACAGCCCTCTGGGCGCAGATCCCGAGCCCGCATTGGATATTGTGCAGCTAAAAAGCTTGCGTACGTGGGATATAAGATTCATCTGCTTTATAGTGCGGAGGACATGATGGTGGTAAATTTCATGGTAACTCCCGCCAACACGTACGACTGCCAGCTCTTCATGCCGCTCTTCTCTGCTCCTCAAGATCTTGAGCGTTTTCCCGAGATCCGTGCGTTATATGGGGATAACGCGTATGATTCGGAATCTCACCGCACTTTTTTAGAAGCGCAGGGCATTGAGCCTCGTTTTCACACGAAAGACGAGACTGGAAAAACTCCTAAAATGCGAGAGAGCGCCAAAAGAAAAAGCAAGAAACACTCCAAGATAGAAGTGTTGTTCGGGATTTTTCAGGAAAATCTGGGATTTGGAGCCGTGAAAGTCCGTCGGATGTCGAACGTGAGGATTGATACGGTAATCATTTTTTCAGGAAGGAATGTAGGCATTTTATACGCATATTTTATGGATAAAATTGAAGATCGAATCAGTTTAAAGGAATTATTATACAAAAATTAATGAGGGAACGTTCAATTAATAACTAAACAACCTATTTAATTCAAAACATATACTGAATTGGATTGAAACTATAAAATTAGATTTAATCAAAGAAAGTAGTATTAATTTTGGATAAATTAAGACAAAAATATAAATTTCTTACAGTCTTACAAACATTGGAGATGAAGCTTTCCTTGACATTAAATGTCTAAACCTCCTTAAAAAATGGGCTAATAGCTTCTACTTAGGTGATGAAATTCACCCTAGAATTATTATTCTGAAACTGATAATCAGCTAATAATTTCTACCCCATTCTAACATATAAAAGAATCAAAGTTAATGATGGTTAATACCAGAACCTATGTAGATATCGCAGGAAAAAAATATTATCCTATAAAAGTAAATTGTAAATTAGTACTCGATTTATCTAATAAACAAATTACGGATTTAAAAGATATTCAAGGATTAAATAGCTTATCATCTATTAATATCCTTGATTTGAGTAAAAATAGAATACAAATAATGGAAAATCTTGAGGGTTTGAGTCAATTAGAAGAGATTAACTTATATGATAATCAGATTGAGAAAATCGAGGGTCTTGATAATTGTATCCATTTAGAACGGGTAAATCTTCAATGGAACCTCCTTAAAAAATGTTCTGGTTTGGAAAATTTAGATAATTTGAAATGGTTAAATCTGCAGAATAATAAAATCGATTCAATTCAAGGATTACAGAATTTAAAACAACTAAAAATTTTACAATTACAACATAATTTAATTACTGGTTTAGAAAGAATTGAAACTCTTCCCACATTAACCGAATTATATCTTTCTGATAATAAAATAATCAATCTTTCTAATCTATATAATAATACTCAACTATCGACATTAGATCTTTCTGAAAATAACATTTTAAAAATTGATGGTTTAGAACCTTTAATAGATTTAACAATATTACGTCTTTCATCAAATAGGATTGAATTAATCGAGGGTTTAGCTTATAATGAAAAATTACAAGAATTATATTTAAATAATAATAAGGTACGAGAAATTAATGGACTAGAGAATTTAAGTAATCTAAAAGTACTAGATCTTTCTGTAAATAAAATTAAGGAAATAAAAGGTATTGAAAACTTGAATTCCTTGAAAATACTTAATTTGAATGCAAATAATATAAAGAAGATTAAAAACCTAAATTCAGTTTCTCGTTTAGAGGAACTATTCCTAAATGATAATCAAATTCAAAACATTACTCAATTACAAAATCTAAGTAATTTAAAGAAATTATATATTAATGAAAACCATATAAAATCCGCGTCAATTTTAAAGGAGCTTCAAAATTTAGAGGAATTAAGTCTAAGAAGGAATATAATTAAAGATATCAATGGATTATGGGAGTTAAAACGATTAAAATATTTAAATCTTGAAGGAAATCCCATATTTGAGCAAATTAAAAAGCATTATAAAAAAATTCATGGTGCTTATGATGAAATCTTAGACATTAATGATTTTCTTAAGGCACTTCCCGATCTACTTAGATGAAAAATAATTAATTGTAATTCGAGTAAATTCAAATAACCTCAGATTAAGCCATTTTAAATTCTGAAAATAGTGCTCGATTCAGAAAAAAATTTGATGATTATTTCTCTTATGCTTCGATAATCCACTACGATATTTATAAGCATTTCCACAAATTTCACACATATATTGTTCTTTTCCGCATTTCTCACATTTAAAAGGTTTTTCCCCATTATCAGTTTCTTTATGGATATCCAGATGATATTTTCTTTTGAATCTTTTTTTACATAGAGGAAAAGAATAGGGTTTTTCATCAGTATGGATTCTTAAATGATCTGCTAAAGAATGCGATTGGACGAAACTCTTCCCGCATATTTTACATTTATATGGTTGTTAGAGCTTCTCTTCCTTGAGCAAATAAGGCGAAGCATTCATTAGAATCTCACAATCGCAATATCCCCCAAATGCCTTGCAATAGGTTAAAAATTCCTCCTGGGTGTCCTTGGGTATTTCCATTAAATCTAAGACCTTGTGCGCATAGGTGAATACCTTCCCTCCACACCGCCATTCCCGTCCATTATATTGACAGCCCTCGGAACCCGCAAGCTCCCTGAGAAAGGTCCTGATTTCCGCCCCTTTCAATGGTCAGTCTTCAGGGTCGGTTTCCCGGGCTTTAATGGAATAATGGCAGTCCAAGCAATACCACTTACCCTCGTGTTTGTTGTAAATCCTATCTCCTTTAATGCTAATACATGAAGGACAATTACATATTGACCTATTGAATATTTTACTATTTTCTCCTTGTATTTTATCTTACTCATCAGTGAGATGGAGATTTACAGGAAAATAATGATCCCTGTATAACCCGCGCAAGCCATCCCTTAACTTCCGCAGCCGGGGATCCTTTATGATGACTGTTGTTTCATGTCGCATCCTTACTCACCTCTTGTAATGTATCTTTCCTTTTCAATCTAAGGGGAGGGGCAGTTTTGCGGTAATGAACTTGACGCAGGAATTCCCAGGAATTCAAATGGGTCCACTTTGAGATTGCCCAACATCAGGTAAAACCAGAAATCGGGAAATAATTCGAGGAAGATGGTAAAGTGCTTGCTCTGGGGATCTTTTTAAAGACTGCTGAATCGTTTAAGAAGATA